>JADLEX010000017.1 GCA_020845895.1 Deltaproteobacteria bacterium
AAGTGCGCGACAAGCTCCTGATCGGCGGACATCGGCGGACCCCCTTCGAAGTTTGAGTCGTCAACAAGCCCAAACGACGAAAGGACCGCCCCTGTCCGGCAGGCATCCGCTCAGATCGGCGAAGAACAGAATTTTTCATGACCGGCATTCGGTATCGTGGCGAATCCGTGGCGATCAGGGTCGGGCGGAGAACCCTGCACCGAGGTTTTCGGCGCGACGCAGACGCAGTCGGATGTCCAATCGGGGCATGCACAGGAGTGGTCCGTTCCAGCACAACTCATCGGGCGGGAGGACGACTTCGAGTCCAGAAGCCGTTGATTTCATTTCGATTTTCACGTCGGGCAGCGTGCGAACGCCCACGTGGAGCCCTGGCGTGAAGACGTGCGTGATGATGAGAATCCCCACGGCCCCGGCGATCACGCCGACCGCCATCCCGGTCCGTTGCGGGGTCTCCGGTTCGCTGCCGGAGATCATCAACACCCCGATTGCCCCAAGAACCCAAAACATGGCGGCGGCGAAACGCGGATCGGGCGCCATGACGTACCAGTTGACGAGCGCGGCGAGCGACGCGGCGGCAAGCGGCGCCATCCCCCGCGGGACTGCTCGCCGACGCAACGCCGCGAGCGAACCGACGAAAAACAGTGCCAGCGGAACCGTCACGTCGAGCCGTCGGGTCGCCGTACGGGCGAGCCAGGGCCGGAACCACGCGTCGTCGGCGAGCACCGCGTCGGGATCGCGATGCCCGTCGCGGGCGACCGCCTTGATGATCTTCACGTCGTGCGCGGCCATGTCGAGCGGCATCGTCCATTCGACCGGGAGCCCGGCGACGGCGACCGGGTACGCCGGATAACCGCTCTGGACGAAACCGCGTGCGATCCACGGCATCAGGATGGCGATGCCGAGGGCGAAAGCGACCCAGTGACGCTCGCGGGGACTTTCGTCCGCGCGGGTGCGAAGCGCATCGAAAATCCAGAGGGCGGCGGCGAAGACCGCGAAGCTGAGCTTGATCGCCACGCCCGCCGCGCAAACGAGCGTGAACACCACGCGCGAAGGCCGGTGGAGCCCTGTCGCCGCGCGGCTTACGAACAACTCCGCGGCGAACAAACTCGCGATCACCACCGAGGCATCGGGCGCGTGACTGCTCACGAAAGGCCCGGCGGACCAGACGACGAGAATCGGGGCGAACGCGGCGACGAAGAGGTTTGCGGCGGGCGATTCACCTCGCCAGAACCGTCCTAGCGCGGCGAACGACCGCGCCGTTGCGACGAGAAAGAGAAGACCGTGGGCGAGCAAGTGACTGTGGCCGCGCCAGAGTGCGTCGAGCGCGGCGGAGAAGAGCAGCGACGCGTTGTTGAACGCCAGCCGCCCGTGCAGGTTTCCGAGCCCGGGGACTGCCGGGTATGCGAGCGCCCAATTGATCGCGGGCAGGTGATAGAAGCCGAAGTCCGGCAGACGCGGGCCGAGCAGGGCGCGGTTGGCGACCCATAGCGCCCCGGCGACGAGCGCCGCGATCGTCCACGCGCCGGGTCGCGCATCGGCGCGCAAACCGCCCGAGCGCGCGTACCGAATCCAACCCACGATCGACGCCAGGGCCGGCACGAGCCAACTCGCGAGTCCGATCCGCGCAAACAGGTGCCACGCGACGAGCCAAATCGTGACAACCGCCCATCCGATCAGGAAAGTCTCGCCGATTCGGGGAACCCGGCCCGGCGATCGATCCACGACGAGAAGCCCGACACCCGCGAGCACGAGCGCCGCGAAGACCCACACGATCCCGATCCGCGCAATTGGCCCGACCAGCAACGCGAACTCGTTCAGGATCGACGACCCGGTTGCCCATGCGGTCGCCAATCGGCTGACGATACCGAAAGCGAACAGCCCGAGCGCCGCCAGCGCGAAAAATGCGACGAGAAAGGCGGGTATCGCGTCGCTTCGTGATCTCCACGCGTCGCGTACGGCGCTCCCGTCGGTCCGCAATGCGTTTCGAGAAAAGACGAGGAAGCCCGCGCAGATCGCGAGGGCGAAGAGTTTCAGGCCGAGGTCGAACTGCACTGCCGTGACGGCGAGATCGGACGGCGTGCCCGGAGGCAGCGTGGGCGGATGCCCGAGCGTTGCGAGCAGTACAAAAACGGCGACGACGCAAACCGCGCGCGCGGCCCAAGCGCCCACCGGGTTTGAGGTGGAATGCGTCGAGTCGATGGCTGGCGACCGCGTGCGTGTCATTGGAAGGCACGCATATTGGCACAGCCAGGGGCGGCTGTGCCACAAGCTTGAGACCCTCACCCCCGACCCTTCTCCCGCCCGGCGGGAGAGGGGGGCCGAGCGAATGCGAGGGACGAGGAGGGGGCGACCTTCGATCTGGACTTTTCCGCGTGTCCGCGATACCGAAACGCACCGATTCGTTCGATCCCGCGGAGAATTCCTTTGGGCTCCATCGCGAACTGGTTGCGCGAACGATTCCCTGATCCTGGACGTTTACCCGTCGAAGCGTTGGGCGACGAATTCGTCGCGTCGCTATTCGGCGATTCGCATCGCGGACGGCACATCCGCGCCGTGGCCGCGCGGGCGCGCGAACTGGGGCCGCAGCTCGGTTTGGGGGTGGTGTTCGAGGCGGATCTCGTCGCGGCCGCGTATCTGCACGACATCGGCTACACCCCGGACGTGTCGCGAACCGGATTCCACCAACTCGACGGCGCGGTGTGGTGCGCTCATCGCGGCTACTCGGACGAAGTCGTGGCCGCCGTGCTTACGCACTCAGGTGCGCCGGAAGAAGCCGCGCTCGATCCCCGTGTCCGCGACTTCTACGCGGCGCTTCCGCCTATCGCGCCGACGCCGCTCGCCGACGCGCTCACGTTCTGCGATCTGCGCACCTTGCCGACGGGGGAGCGCATCACCGCGAACGAGCACCTGCGCGAAATCGCGGTGCGTTACGGCGCGGAGCACATCGTCACGCGGTCGCAACCGGACGCCGAGCCGCGCATGTTTGCGGCGCGGACGCGCGTGCTGGCTCGGATCGCGCAACGTCAAGGCTCGCTGCCGTGGGTCTTTGTCGACGTGGACAACACGCTGGTCGGCCCGGGCGAGATGCCGCGCGAGCGGACGCGCAGGGCGATTCGCGACTACGTCGCGTCGGGCGGGCGCGTGAGTCTTGCGACGGGCAAGCATGTCGAGGCGATCCGCCTGTTGCAGCGGGCGCTGGGCCTGCCGGGGCCGCACGTCTCCGGCAACGGCGCGCTCGTGGTGGACGGAGACGACGTTCGTGCGCTCTACCACCTAGATCCCGAACATCTGGCCCTCACCGACGAGCTTCAAAAAATGGGGATCGCGTACATCGTCTATGTGCGCGCCGAGTTGCTTTCGGATTCTCCGCACCTGACGGACGAACAGATCAGGCGGCTCACGCGTTACTACGAGTCCGCTCCGCGCCGCGTCGAGCGCGTTGTCCCTGAAGACGAACCGTTCAAAATCCTCACCTATGTGCCGAGCGGCGATCCGCGTGAGGCCGACGTGCGCGCGCTGGCGGCGTCGGCGGGCGTGGCGTGCGTGCGCACCGCGCCGGATTTTTTGGAGATGCTCGGCAATGAGGACGGAAAGGCGCACGGTATGGAGTGGATACTCGCAAACGCGGACTGGCCGAGCTTCCACACAGTCGCGATCGGCGATGGCGAGAACGACCTGACCATGATGCGCCGGGCGGGGCTCGCTTTTGCCGTGGCCAATGCCGAAGCCGATGTGAGCGACGCGGCCGACCGTGTGGTCGCCTCGTGTCTGGATGAGGGCTTCGCGGACGCGCTGGACGAACTGCGCCGCCCTTGCGAACAGGACGATCGGTGATTACGTTTTCCGGAACACAAGCGCGGGCGGGCATCGCCATGCGCGGGAGACGGACATGAACCCGTTCTGGGGACGGTTTTTCGCGAACATCGCCGGGTTGGTCGTCATTCAAGCCCTCTTCGGCGGCATCCATTTCTCGGGCGCGTTCGCGTTCATTTTCGCGGCGCTGGTGCTGGGGATCGTCAACGCGGTCATCCGGCCCGTGGTCACGATTCTCTCCCTGCCCATCACCATCGTGACGCTCGGCATCTTCGCGCTCGTCGTGAATGGTTTGATGCTCGGCCTCGTTTCGTGGCTCACGCCGGGATTCCATGTCGAGGGCTGCGGCACGACGATCTTCGCCGCGCTCGTTCTGTCGATCGTCTCGGCCATCGCGGGCCGCCTGATCGGCGTGGAGATGGACGACTGATGGCGCGCGGCCGGGCCGCACGCGACCGCCACGCGCACCTGCCCGAACCGGAGCGAACGCTCGCGGCATCGGACCCGAAACTCGGCGACGCGATCGCCGCGGTGATCGACGCGCACGGGGTGCAGCGTTATGCGAAGCGGACGGGTCACACGCCGTTTCAGATGCTCGCGCGGGCGATCGTCTTCCAGCAGCTTTCGGGCAAGGCGGCCTCGACGATCTGGGGTCGTTTCGCGGCGCTTTGCCCCGGAGGGCGCGTGACACCCGAGGCGATCGGCGCGCTGCGTTTCGAGGACATGCGCGCGGCGGGGCTCTCGGCTCAGAAGGCCGCGTACGTCATCGACCTCGCCGAGCATGCCCGGAATCGGACCGTGCGTTTCACGCGCATCGGTCATCTGAACGACGAGGATGTGATCGACTCGCTGACGCACGTGAAGGGCGTGGGGCGATGGACGGCGCAGATGTTTCTGATGTTCACACTGCTGCGGCCGGATGTGCTGCCCGAGGGTGATTTGGGCGTGCGCAAGGGCGTCCAGATCGTCCATCGGCGGCCCGAGCTGCCCAGTCCTACCGAGGTGCTGGCCGTCGGCGAAAGCTGGGCGCCGTACCGCAGCCTCGCCAGCCTGTACCTGTGGCGAATTCAGGATTTGAAGGTTCCGGTGGAATGAGCGAACTCGGTCGAGCCCATATCGACCGGCGGTTCGTTGACGTGATATGCTTCGACTCGCTCAAATGGCTGAAACTTCGGGAGAAAGTCGATGAGTTCCTCGACATTCCGGTTCACGCGAGTCGTTTTGAAAAACTGGAAGAACTTCAAGTCGGTCGATGTCGAACTGGCGCGGCGAGCGTTTCTGGTGGGACCGAACGCGACGGGCAAGTCGAACTTTCTCGATGCCATTCGCTTTCTCCGGGATCTCGCCACGGACGGCGGCGGTCTGGCACAGGCGGTTGACAAGTGGCGCGGAGGAGTCAGTCACGTCCGATCGCTGTTCGCACGCCAGAATCCCAACGTCGAGATTCAGGTCGACGTTCGATCGGAAGAAGGAAATGGCTTCCGATACGGTCTTGTGTTCAACAGCCGAACGAAGCGCGACCAGACGCCAGTAGTGCTTCGGGAAGCGGTCGAGAGAATTACGACCGACGGAAAAATCGAGACGCTTCTCGATCGGCCGGACAAAGCGGACAGGCGCGACAGTGAGCGTCTGACGCAGACGGCGATTCAGCAGGTTACGGCGAATAAAAAATTTCGCGAAATGGTCGCGTTCTTCGATTCGATCACGTACCTCCATCTGGTTCCGCAGCTACTTCGGGAAGAGCAACTCCCACGACGTTCGGGGAAATCCCCGGACCAGTTCGGTCGCGACCTCCTCAATCAGATCAAGGACGTAACGCCAAGAACGAGGACGGCGCGCTTGAGACGCATCGGAGCGATTATGAAGATCGTCGTTCCGCAATTGGAGAGTTTGGACTTTGAGATCGACCAGGACGGGCGCCCCAGACTGTTCGCCAATTTCCGGCACTGGCGGCAATACGGTGCGAAGCAATATGAGGTTCAGTTTTCCGATGGCACGCTCCGTCTGATTGGCCTGCTTTGGTCGTTGCAGGAGCGCGCGGGCCCGTTGCTTCTGGAGGAGCCGGAGCTCTCCCTGCACACCGCGATCGTCCGTCAGATGGCGCCCTTCATTTACAAGGCTCAACGTTCGCGTTCCGGGCGACAAGTGATTCTCTCGACGCACAGCGAGCAGATCCTTCAGGACGAAGGTGTCGCACCGGAGGAGGTATTGCTCGTTCGACCCGTGCATGAGGGCTCCGAGATCGTCGTTGGGGCTCAGATCCCCGAGGTTGCGAACCTGATGGCCGCGGGCTTCACGGCGCACGAGACGATTTCGCCGCGGACGGTTACCGACCAGATGTCTCTGTTTTCGGGAGCGGACCTTTGACGTTCATTCCTCAGGTCGTGGTGACGGAAGGACCGCTCGACGCGGTGGCTGCTCGAAAAGTCCTAGAATTGGTACACGCACTTCCCGGAGAATGGCGCCCCGTGATCTCGGGATCAAACGAACGATTCTGGATGGACGCGAAGCGACGAAACGAGGCTGCGAAAAGATCCGGAGTTCGCATTGCTGGGTTCGCCGATCTGGAAAAGATTGACTCGTGCGCGCCGGAGATCATCGCCGAAAAACTTCCGGAAGGCTTGGCAACGACGTTTCGATTGCGACTCGCCGTTCGAATGCTCGAAAACTGGCTGCTTGCGGATCACGACGCCATGGCGAAGTTTCTCGGGATTTCGAAAGCCGTCGTCGAAAAGGAAGTTCGGCTGCCGTCCGTTCACCCGAAAACCGTGATCGTCAACCTCGCGAGGCGGTCGAAGCGTCGTGAAATCCGAGATGCCTTGATTCCGGAACGGGGAAGCAAGGGACTCGTTGGACCCGGCTATACGGCGGAAATGAAGCGATTCATCGAGAAATTCTGGAATCCGGTCGCAGCCGCGCAAAACGATGAGAGTTTGCGAAGAGCAACGGTTGCGTTGCGCCGTCCCATTCCATGAACAACATACGCCAAAAAGCGTTACCGACCCGATAGGCAACCGCTTCGACGCGTCGTATGATCTCGCGATTTGTCTTCGGGACGACCCGGAGATTTTTCACGGGAGTTGTCTGGATGTCGATCAAATGGCTTTCGTGTGTCTTTGCGATGACTTTGGTTTTCGCCGCGTGTTCCGGCGGCGATTCGGATAACGGCGACGGCGGCGGCGGTCCGGCGGTCGATGACGACGCCGTTGACGACGACGCCGCGATCGACGACGACAACGCGACCGACGACGACACATCGGATGATGACGCAGCCGATGACGATACGTTTCCCCCGCTGCCGGACGACGACGCGGACGACGACGCGGACGACGACGTGGACGACGACACGGGCGACGACGACTCGGTGCCCGCGGAATGCGAGGCGAGCATCGTCCGCGAGCCTTACCTGCAGTGGGTGACGACGGACAGCGTGCGCGTGCGCTGGCGCACCGACGAACCGGGCTACTCGATGGTGCGTTGGGGGGTGGAGGACCGCGCCGAGGAGAGCATTCTGTCGAACGATCTGGTGCGCAAGCACGAGATGGTCATCACGGGGCTCGATCCACGCACGGTGTATCCGTATCGCGTGGAGTCGTGCGGCGTGCAAAGCACGACCGAGGACTTCATCACCGCGCCCGACGATCCGTCGGAGCCGTTCACGTTCTCGGTCTGGGGCGACACGCAGGACCACCCGGATGTCCACGAACAGGTGGCTGCCGCGGCGTACGACTGGGATCCCGATTTCGCGCTTCACGTCGGCGATCTGGTCGGCAGCGGCTGGCGACCGGGGGACTACGACAACGAGTTTTTCGGACCGGCGAAGCAGTTCCTTCAGTCAACGCCGTTTTTCCCGGCGATGGGCAACCACGACGGCAATTCGCCCTTCTACTTCGACTCGTTCTACCAGCCGGGTTCGTGGGGCTATTACAGTTTCACGTACGGCAATACGTTCTTCGTTGCGCTCAACACGACGTGGATCTACATCCCCGGGTCGGAGCAATACCGCTGGTTTGTGGACCAGCTCGAAAGCGACGCAGCCCAAAATGCCGACTGGATCGTGGTCTACGCGCATCATCCGCCCTATAGCGAGGGCTGGGTCGGCTACGACGGCGAGCCGATGGTTCGCATGTTTCTCGTTCCGCTCTTCGAGGAGTACGGCGTGGACATCTACTTCTCGGGACACACGCACAACTACGAGCGCGGCACCAAGAACGGTGTCACCTACATCATCTCGGGCGGTGGCGGCGGCGGGCTTGACCCCTGGGCGCGCGACTACGAGCACGTCGAGGTCTGGGCCGGCGTTCATCACTTCACCGGCGTGACGGTGGATGGCCCCACCATCGACATCGAGGCATGGGATATCGACGACAATCTCGTGGATACCTACCAGATCACGCAATGACTCGCCGCGCCGCGCTGATCCTGATCGGTTGCGCGGTGTGGGTCATCGCGTCCGGTTGCGAGTCCGGCAACGATGACCCTTCGGCCAATTCAGGGCCGGGCGACGACGACGCGGACGATGACGCCGCCGACGATGATGTCGACGACGACGCTTCGCCCGACATCGCGTATCCCTTCCCCAATGGGTTCCTCTTCGGGACCGCCTCGGCGGGATTTCAGCACGAGATGGGCTGCCCGACGCTCTCCGACGAGGAGTGCGCCGACCGGGGCTCGGACTGGTACGCGTACATGGTCGCGGACGAAACCCGCGCCATGGCGCGGACGTTTCTCTCGGATGAAGACCCTGCCGTCATCGGTCCCGGCCAGTGGGAACTCTATGAGCAGGATTTCGACCTGATCGCGGACGATCTGGCGGGAAACGCCTATCGCCTCGGCATCGAGTGGAGCCGGATCTTTCCGACGTCCACCGTCGGCACCGTGGGATTCGACGAACTTCGCGCCGTCGCGAACGAGGGTGCGGTCGCGCACTATCACGATCTGTTCGCCGCCATGCGCGAACGTGGCCTGACGCCGGTCGTAACGCTTAACCACTACACGCTGCCGCTGTGGATTCACGACGGCGTGGGCTGCACGGTGGATCTCGCGTCGTGTTCGCCGCGGGGGTGGCTCGATCCCGATTTGATCGTACCGGAAATCGCCAAGTTCGCCGGTTTCGTCGCGCGCGAATTCGGCGGTGACGTGGACTGGTGGCTCACGCTCAACGAGCCGATCTCGGTGCTGCTTCCGGGCTTCCTGTTGCCGACGCCGGACCGCACCAATCCCCCCGCCGCGATTCTCGACGGCGACAGTTTCGTGCTCGCGACCGAAACCATGATCGAGGCGCACGCCCGCATGGTGGACGCCGTGCGCGACGGCGACACCGACGACGCGGACGGCGACGGCGTGAACGAACAGGTGGGGCTCGTCTACAACATGGCCCCGGTCCGCGCGTTGGACGAGACGAATCCACTCGATACGCAGACCGCCGAAAACATTTTCTATCTGTGGAACCTGCTCGTAATGGACGGCGTGGGCCTCGGTCTATGGGATGACGACCTGGACGGGCAGGGAGAGGTGCGCGAGGGCTGGACCGACCGCCTCGATTTCTGGGGACTCAATTACTACGTGCGAATTACCGTCGAGGGCCTGCCGTTCTCGCTGCTGCCCGGTACGACGCCGCTGCTCACCCTCAATCCGCTCACGGTCGTCTTCGACGAGGTCTACCCACGCGGGCTCTACGAGACGACGCTCTACATGACCGAGCGATACCACGTGCCGATTTTCATCACCGAGAACAACGCCGGAATGATCGCGAAAGACCGCGTCGATCTCGAGACAAGATATTTGGTCGAGTATCTGTCTTGGCTCTCGCGCGCAATCGAGGATGGCGCGGATATTCGGGGATATTTTTACTGGTCTCTCATCGACAACATCGAATGGAACAAGGGCTCCACGTTCCCCGTCGGCCTTTTCGCCATGGATGCCGCGGACCCGTCCAAACCTCGCACCCCGCGTGAGATTGCCGACGTTTACGCCCGCGTCGCGGCGATCGGTGGCGTCCCGCGCGAACTGGCCGTCGCGTATCCGATCGACTGATCCGGCGACCTCACTTTCAGTTAAGCAGGGGCTATACTCATATGTCACGGATTTGTTATCATAAGTTCACGAAGGGCGATGCCCGCCCGCGAGGTGTGCGCCATGAACGTGAGGGAAGCGCTCGAGGCCGTAATCCGATATGAGATGAAGGCGCGTGACGCCTACCGCGAGGCCTCGGAGAAGTCTCCCTACGAATCGACCCGCGAAATCCTTCGTGACATGGCCAAGGAACGGCACGACCATCTCGACGCCGTGCGAAAGACCTACGATCGCCTTCAGAAATCCGGCAAGCTGGCCAAGTTCGACAGCGCCCGCGAGGCGGTCGCCGCGGCCGTCGATCAGGAGTTCGCGAAGTTTCAGGCCAAGATGAAGCCGTTTCCGACGATTTCCGGCGGCGCGGAGCTCGTTCGGGCGATGGGGCAGGCCGAGTTGGAGACGCACCAATATTACGTACGCGTCGAAAAGGACCTGCTGGGAAATCAAAAGACGTTCTTCGAGCAATTCCGGATGCGTCACGAGGACCTGCTGAAGAAACTGAAGGCGGAACTCGTCGGATTCAAGTCGGGGGTTTCGTTTCCGCCGAAGTGAATTCGTGCGGCGGGCGTGAGACGTCGCCGCTCGAAAGGTTCCCATCGCCCTTTCCCCGGGTTCATTCCGAAAGCCTCCCGATGAAGCGCAGAGAGTCCCGGTGTCGCGCGCGGTGTTTTTCTTGCGTCGCGGGGATGGGGCGTGTATAGCTTCGTCGGTCGCGAACGGCGATTCGTGCTCGCCGGTCATCGGGCGTTCTTCGAGGGCAAATTCCATGAAAACCGTACGCATCGGCATTATCGGTTCGGGCTGGATTTCCGTCACGCACATGGAGGCGTTTCGCGCGCTCGCGGGCGTGAAGGTCGTCGCGCAGCACAGCCGCGACGAGATCCGCGCGAAGGCGTTCTGCAAGGCGCAGGGGATCCCCGCCCATCACAGCGACCTGAAAGAGATGCTGGCGCGCAAGGACATCGATGCCGTGACGGTGAGCCTGCCGAACTCGCTCCACGCGCCCTACGCCTTGCAGGCGATCCGCGCGGGCAAACACGTCATCGTCGAAAAGCCCCTGTGCCTCACGCTCGCCGAAGCCGACGAGATGATCGCCGCCGCGAAAAAAGCGGGTGTCATCATCGGGTACGCCGAGGAGCTGTGTTACATCCCGAAATTCGTCCGCGCGAAGGAACTCGCCGACTCGGGAGCGATCGGCGATGTGTTTTTCGTGAAGCAGTCGGAAAAGCACGCGGGGCCGTATTCGCCGTGGTTCTTTCAGGCCGATCTCGCGGGCGGCGGCATCCTGATGGACATGGGCTGCCACGCCATCGAGTACTGCCGCTGGACGCTCGGCAAGCCGGCCGTGAAGAGCGTGTATTGCGATCTCGGACTGTATTCGTACGCCGGGATGATGGAACTCGACGACCACTGCGTGATGATCATCGAGTTCGAAGGCGGCAAGAAAGCGCTTGTGGAGTCGTCCTGGACGCTCAAGGGCGGCATGGAATCGCGCGCCGAAATCCACGGGACGAAGGGCGTCATTCAGACGTCGCTGCTGCAGGACGGATTCGGGATGAAGATGTTCTCCGAACCCGGCTCGGCGGGCGACGAGGATCACGCCGGCAAGGGCTGGACGCACCCGGGTTGGGCGGAAAATTGGCAGAACGGCTACCCGCAGGAGATGCAGGACTTCGTGAACTGCATCCGGAATGGGGGCACGCCGCTGGAGAGCGGCATCGACGGGCGCGTGGTGCTCGAAATCATGATCGCGGGATATCTCTCCGCGGCGACGGGCAAGCGAATCGACTTTCCGTTCAAGGACCCCGGCGGCTACAAGACCCCCGTGGAGATCTGGCTGAAGGCCCGGCGCAAGGCGGCGCGGGCGGTCGCCAAGACCAAGAAGGCGTGATGCCATGAAGAGAGTCGGCAAACCGGCGCGCGCCGAAGGGCTCGTGCTCGGCATCGATGCGGGCGGCACGAAAACGCTCGCCGCCGTGGCCGACATGAGAGGCCGCGTGTTGGGGCTCGGCCGCGCGGGCTGCGGCAACTTTCAGGGCAACGGCAAATCCTTCGCGCGCATCGAGATCGCAAACGCGATCGAACAGGCGATCAAAGCCGCGAACGCCGAACCCGGCGATATCATCGCAGCGGGCTACGGTGTGGCGGGCGCCGATCGCGAGGCCGACTTCGATATCGTGCGGGAAATTCTGGACCCCATCGATCCTTCGGGCGCATTCGTGCTGTGCAACGACACCACCCTCGTGTTGCGCGCCGGGACGACGAACGGCATCGGCGTGGCGAGCGTGGCGGGCACGGGCTCGAACACGATGGGCTTCAACGCCGAGGGCGAGCACGTCAAAGTCGGCGGCTTCGGGCCGTTCTCCGGCGACCAAGGCAGTTCCGCCGACCTGATCTGGAAGGCCATTGTCGCGTGTTTTCGCGAGGCCGACGGACGTGGCCCGAAGACGCTTCTCTCAAAGCTGATCGCGGAAGAGCTCGGCTGTGCGACGGCGGTCGACATCGTGGAACTCACGTACTTCGATTCGGAGCGGTCGGAGTACCGTTTCAACGGACTCGCGCCGCTCGTGTTTCGCGCCGCGAAGTTGGGCGACCGCGTTGCGCGCGGCATTCTGCAAAAAACCGGTCGCGAGTGCGCCGCGAATATCGTGTCGTGCATGAAACGGCTGTTTCCCGATCGAGCGCAGGCGGTGCGTGTCGTGCTCGGTGGCAGTGTCTTCCAGAAGGGTGAAGACCCCGCGATGGTGGACGCTCTCTCGGTTGCGGTCCGTAAGGTCTATCCGGGCGTGAGGATCACGCGCCTGGCCGACGAGCCGTGCGTGGGCGCGCTGATTCTCGCCTATGATCTGGTGCTCGGAAAAACCGCCCCCGCCGCGCTTCAGCGCGACGTGAAGCGCGGCTTCGCCGATAAATTCCGGTCGTTCGGTAAATTCGAGTCTATGTGAAACATCACACGCGCATTCCGCACGCTGCGCTGTCATTCCGACCGGAGCGAAGCGGAGTGGAGGAATCCCTTATGTGCGCTGATTCAAAGGGATTCCTCGACTCGGCCTGACGGCCTCGCTCGGAATGACAACCCCATTCCGCGTTGGCGCATTCCGAAACCCGTCCTCTACTTCGCGGCGAGCGCGTATTTGACGAGCCGGCGGAACTCGTCGCGATCCAGCACCTGCACCAGTTCCCGGTTGTGCACGAGAAAGATGATGTCCACGCCGATGCCGAGCTCGGTCGCGAGCGTGGCGCTCGTCCTGAGCGACTCGATCATCGCCGCGTCGCGCGCCTTCGCCTTCACGTCGGCGGGAACAAGCCCGGCCGCCTCGCAGAACTCTTCCCAATACGTTCCGCCCGGATTCTTGCGCCTCGCTTCCAGATACGCGCGGAATTTGTCCGGCCAGTTCTTCAGGATCGCGCCGTGGCGCTCGATCTCTTCCATCTCCGCCTCGCCGCGCTGCGCGACCAGATTGCCCTTGGGGTCGATGCGAGGCGACGGCAGCAGGCGCACCTTGTCCTTCGCCGATGCGAATTCGGGCGTGGCGAGCGTGTCCACGATATCGAGCAGCATCGTGAGCGACCGCGGAGAGTAGGGCGTGTAGATGATGTCGATGCTGCCGGGCGTCGCGGGTCGCGCGAGCGCGTAATTCGACGCGATCTTCATGGGGTCGAGCTGGTAGCCCGCCGAGCCGTCGCCGAGCGGGATCATCACGGCCTTCATGCGGGCGAAGCTCTTCGCCTTCTCCACGTCTTTCGGAAAGATGAACGCGGGCAGCCATTCGAGTTTGTAGTCCGCGATCATCTTTTTCGCTTTCGCATCGCTCGAAGGGATCTGCACGATCTCGGCTTTTGGAAACAGACCCTTGGTCTGCTGGAGCACCTTGGCGGAGTGGTCGCTGAACGCACCGGCCGGCAGGATGACCGTGTGCGTGATCGTCATCTCGTCCACGAGCGAGGGATCGACCTGCGCCGCGGCTTCGTCGTCGCCGCATCGGCCGGCGCTCGATCCGTCGGAACGCGAGAGCGATTGCGGCGGGTTGGCGCAGACGGACGGCTGCTGGGGACCAAGTGCCTTGCAGACCGCGTCGAACAGATCGAGGCTGCTGACCGTCCCGCCGTACTCCGTTCCGTTGATGAAGATCGTCGGGCTCGCGTTGATGCCGCGCGCCTTGTTGACCTCGGCGTCCTTCGCCATCTCCGCGTCGGCGCGACCGTCACTCACGCACGCCTCGATCTGGGCGATATCGAGGCTCATGGCCTTCGCGGTTTCCTGCCACGGGTCGGTGGTTTCATTGGCCTGCGTGATGAAGGGAAGCTGTTTGTCCCCATACACGATCCCCACGCACGCCTGCACCTGGTTCAGCGCCACCTCTTCGGGGCCGTGGAGCGACTTGAATTTCTCCGGACCATCGGTCTTGTTGATGACCCAACCGAGGTCGAGGTCGATCGCGCCGGGCAACGTGTTCACCACCTTCATCATGACGCCTTCGGCGCCCTTCCCGAACGGGCACTGTGACATGACGAAGAGTTCGACCCGCACCTTGTTGTCCACCTTGACCGGTTCGGGCGTCGCCTGCGTCGCCACGGGGACCTCGGCGGGTTTCGGGGCGGGCTGATCGCCCTGCGTGCACGCGACGATCGCCGTCGCGAGAAAAAACGCGCAGATCGCAAGTCCGAAAATGCGGGACCGATTCATTTTGTGGCTCCGTAACGGGCCCGAATGGCCGAAAACACCGCGGGAATTTAGGTTTTCGACCCCGGAGTGTCAATCGCGACGGCGCTTGTCAATCGCGCCAACCGTCCGTAAAAGGACGCCGTTTCACAACGCTCGGTTCCAGATGTCGGCATTCTCGTTTCACGTCACCGCCACCGATCCCGCGTGCGCCGCCCGGCGCGGCGTCATGACGACCGCCCACGGGCCGGTCGAGACGCCGGTTTTCATGCCCGTCGGCACGCAGGGTTCGGTCAAGGCGATCGGGCCGGACGACCTCGACGCGCTCGGCGCGCAAATCATTCTCGGCAATACGTTCCACCTGTATCTGCGTCCCGGGCACGAGGCGGTGCGCTCGTTCGGAGGGCTGGCAAAGTTCGCGTCTTGGAATCGGCCGATGCTCACCGACTCCGGCGGGTTTCAGGTCTATTCGCTTCAGGCGCTGCGCAAGATCACGGAAGACGGCGTGCGCTTCCAAAGTCCCATCGATGGGAGCTATCACCAGTTCACGCCCGAATCAGCCATCGAAATTCAGGAGGCGCTGGGCGCCGACATCATCATGATCTTCGACGAGTGCACGCCGTATCCCGCAACGCACGACTACGCCCGGCTCTCGATGGAGCGCACGGGCCGCTGGGCGCGACGGTGCCGGGCGGCGAAATCGGCGAACGATCAGGCACTCTTCGGCATCGTGCAGGGCGGAATGTTCGGCGACCTTCGCGAACGCAGCGCGCACGAGATGATGGAGATCGGTTTCGACGGTTACGCGATCGGAGGGCTGTCGGTCGGCGAGGAGAAACCCCTGATGTGGGAGATGGTGGACCGCATCGCTCCGCTTCTGCCGGCGGATCGGCCCCGTTATCTGATGGGCGTGGGGACGCCGCGCGACCTGCTCGACGGCATCGCGCGGGGCATCGACATGTTCGACTGCGTGATGCCGACGCGAAACGCGCGCAACGGGCATCTATTCACGAGCGAAGGCCGCGTCATCATCAAGAACGCCCGCTACCGGACCGACACCGCGCCGCTCGATCCGAACTGCACGTGCTACACCTGCCGGAATTTCACGCGGGCTTACCTGCGCCACCTGTATGTCGCGGGGGAGATTCTCGCCAGCCGACTGTTGTCGATCCACAATCTGGCGTTTTATCTGGGGCTCATGGACGGGGCTCGCCGCGCCATTGAAGACGGCCGTTTTTTGGACTATTGTTCGCGCGCCCTCGCGGGCGAACAGGCCTGACACTCCCCGTCAAAGCGTGGAAGGGACCGAAAATGCCGTGGTTTTTCTGTGACGTGGCGTATGCGCAGGGGGCCGGAGCGCCCGGCGGCGCGAGCGCGATCGCCAATTTCCTGCCGCTCGTCCTGATCGTGATCGTCTTCTATTTCTTCATCATCCGCCCGCAGTCGAAGCGCGCCAAGGATCACGGCAAGTTCCTGGAAAGCCTCAAGCGCGGCGACAAGGTGGTTACGCAAAGCGGCATCATCGGCTCGGTGGCGTCGATCGACGATTCCAAGGGGATCATCACGATCGAAATCGCCAAGGACACGCAGGTCAAGTTCACGCGCTCGTCCATCACCAGCTACGTGAAGACCGACGAGCCGGCCAAGGACAAAGACGCCAAGAACGGCTGAGTCGGTGTCGCGCGGGCGGCGTCGCGGGCCGATGGAAGGCACGTTGTCATCCCGGGATCGATCGGCTAGAGTTCGCCGCCTTTTGCGAGGCTTTCCTGACCATTCGCGGGTTTTGAACGGGGTTTGGGACCGATGAAGAAAAACCTTTGGCCGCGCACGATTCTGGTGCTGGGCGTTTTGGGCCTGTGCGCGTTTTTCCTGTTGCCGAACATCCTGAAGCGGGAAGAACTGCGTTTCGGCCCGTTTAAGATGGACTCCATCAACCTGGGACTTGACCTCAAGGGCGGCATGCACGTCGTCCTGAAGGTGCGCACCGACAAGGCGATTCTGGACGAGCTGGGCCATAGCGCCGATCGCCTTAAAGAGGCGTTGGTCGAGAAGAACGCCGCCCCGGTGTCGTCGCAGGTCACCGACAAATCGTGGATCGACATCGAGTTCGCGTCGGAACAGGCGCGGGAACAGGCCGCGGCGTTCATCCGGGAATACTGGACGATCTACACCGCCGAGAACCACGGGCCGCTCGGCCTGCGTCTCACGATGATCGAGCAGGAGCGCGACGCGCTGAAGCAAAACGCGCTGCTACAGGCGAAGGAAACCATCGAGAACCGCATCGACGAATTCGCGGTGAAAGAACCGCAGATCTACACGCAGGGAGCGGACCAAATCGTCGTGCGTCTGCCGGGTGTTGTCGATCCCACGCGTGCGAAGGGGCTGATCGGCAAGACGGCGGTGCTCGAATTCAAGATCGTCGAAAAGCCCGAGTATCAGGCCCGCACGCGCGAGCAACTGATGAGCCAGATCGGCGGATCGGTGCCGGTCGGCTACGACATCTACACTTCGGCCGACGACTCGCGCGCTGGCGCCGTGGTCTACCTGCTCAAGAAGGTGGCCGAGATCACGGGCGCCGAGTTGACCGACGCACGGCGCGCGCTCGATCAGTATTCGCGTCCGGCCGTCGATTTCCAGTTCAACTCCGCGGCCGGCAAGCGCTTCGGCGACATCACCGGTTCGAACATCCAGAAGCAGCTCGCCATCGTGCTCGACAACAAAGTCGTGAGCGCGCCGGTGATTCAGAGCAAGATCTACAGTCGCGGGCAGATCACGGGTGATTTCACCAACGAGGAAGCGCGCGACCTGGCGATCGTTCTGCGCGCGGGTTCGCTACCGGTGCCGGTCGAAATCGAGGAAGAGCGCACGGTCGGCCCGACGCTGGGTGAAGACTCGATCCGCAAGGGGCTCCGATCGTTCCTCGTCGGCGGTCTCGTCGTCATCTTCATGACCGTGGTCTACTACCGAAAAGCGGGCATCATCGCGGTGATCGCGCTGCTGGCCAACGTGGTGCTCCTGCTCGGCGTTCTGGCGCTTTTCGGCGCGACGCTCACCCTGCCGGGCATCGCGGGTATTTTGCTCACGGTCGGCATGGCGGTGGACGCGAACGTCATCATCAACGAGCGCATTCGCGAGGAGATCCGCGCAGGCAAGACGCCGCGTGCGTCGGTTGAGGCGGGCTACGAAAAAGCGCTTTGGGCGATTCTCGACGCGAACATCACGACCGCGGTCGCGGGCGTGGTGCTCTACCAATTCGGAACCGGTCCCATCAAGGGTTTCGCGGTGACGCTGCTCATCGGTCTGGCTTCGTCGGTGTTCACCGCCGTCGTCGGCACGCGGCTCATTTATGATTACATCCTTCAGAACCGCCGCGGTCTGAAGTCCCTGAGCATTTGAGGAGGGCGAACGATGGAAATCATCAAGCCCGGAACGCATGTCAACTTCGTCAAGTGGATGCCCGCGGTTGCGGTGGTTTCCGCTTTGCTGACGGTCGCGGCGCTGGCATTGATCCTCTTCAAGGGGTTCAACTACAGCATCGACTTCGCGGGCGGCGTCGAGATGCGCGTCGAGTTTCCCGCCGATGTGACGATCGGTCAGGTGCGCGACTCCGTGTCGAAGATGAACCTCGAAGGGATCGAGGTGATCTCGTTCCTCGTCGAGGGCAAGAACGTCTATTCGATCAAGGCGAAGGGCGAGCAACTCGCAACCGCCGAGACCGCCCAGGCGCAGGAAGGCCACCAGGAGGGCGATCTGCCCGACGTCGCCAAGCTGCTCTTCGAAAAGATCCAGGCGGATTTCGGCGCGGACAAGGTGGCGGTGGTCTCCACCGACCTCGTCGGTCCGCGCGTCGGCAAGGATCTGCGCAAGAAAGGCATCTTCGCGATTGTTTACGCCCTCCTCGGCATCATGGTGTATGTCGGATGGCGATTCAATTTCCGATACGCCCCGGGCGCGCTGGCCTCGCTCGCGCATGACGTGCTCATCATCGCGGGTGTTTGCATCGTGCTCGACAAAGAGATGTCCCTGCAGATCATTGCCGTGTTGCTCACCATCGCGGGTTATTCGGTCAATGACACGGTCGTCATCTTCGACCGCATCCGCGAGGGCGGCATCACGTATCGGGGCAAATCGGTCGAGGACGCTGTCAACGAGTCGCTCAACGACACGCTCTCGCGCACGATCCTGACCGGCATGACGACCCTCGCGGTGCTCGTCGTCATGTACTTCGTCGGGTCCGAGATCACCCGCGACTTCGCCGAGTTGCTGCTCATCGGCATCGTCATCGGCACTTACTCGTCGGTGTTCGTGGCCTCGCCGGTTTACATCTGGCTCGAAAAGAAATCGCTCGCCCGGCGCAAAGCCCAGAAGAAACGCTGACCTTCGCCATGGCGCGTCCGCGCTGGAAGACGCTTCTGGCCCCGTCGGACGCCCTCGTGCGAAAACTCGTCGAGGACGGATTTCCGCCGCTCGTCGCGACCGTGCTCGCGCAACGCGGTTACACCGATCCCGACGCGATCGACGACTACCTCCAGCCCCGGCTTTCTTCGCTGCCGTCGCCCGACGCGCTCGCCGGACTCGGCGCGGCGTCTTCGCTCATCGCGGACGCGCTCCAATCCGGCCGCCGGATCTGCGTTTACGGCGATTACGACGTCGACGGCACGACGGCGACGAGCCTGCTCGTCGACTTTTTCGCGCGCGCGGGATTTCCCATTGAACATCTCATCCCCAACCGGTTCGAATCGGGGTACGGCTTCCACGCGCATCTCGTCGAGGACCTCGCCGCGCGCAGCATCGGCCTCGTCATCACCGTGGACACCGGCATCACGGGTCACGAGGCCTGCGCGCGGGCGCGCGAACTCGGCGTGCAAACGATCATCACCGACCACCACGAGATCGGCGAGGCGCTGCCGCCCGCGGACGCCGTCATCAATCCGCATCAAGCGGGCTGCGAATTCGGCGACCATCACCTCACGGGCGTCGGCCTCGCGTTCTTTCTCGCGGCCGGCGTGCGAGCGGAGTTCGACCGGCGCGGCATGGCGCGTCGCGACGACCTCGACCTGCGCCCGATGCTCGACCTCGTCGCGCTCGGCACCATCGCGGACATGGCGCCGGTGAACGGCATCAACCGTCCGCTCGTCTCGACCGGTCTGCGTCTGCTGGGCGACGAGACGCGGCTTGGCATCAAGGCGCTCAAGGCCGCGGCGGGCATCGCCGGCAAGGCGATGGAGTACGGCTCGGTGAGTTTCGGTCTCGCGCCCCGCCTGAACGCGGCCGGGCGCATGGCGCACGCGGGCGAGGTCGTGCGCCTGTTGACGACGAACGACCCCGAGGTGGCGAACGCGATCGCGAAGGAACTCGACGCCGAAAACGCACGCCGCCAGCAGGTCGAACACGCCATCCACGAGCAGGCGCGACAGAAGGTCACCGCGAATCCCCACGCCGATAAACTGCGAACTCTTGTGCTCGCGGGCGAGAATTGGCACGCGGGTGTGATCGGAATCGTGGCCGGACGGATTCTCGAGGAGTTTTATCGCCCCTGCATCGTGATCGCGTTTGACGGCGACGTGGGGAAGGGGAGCGGGCGGTCCGTGCGCGGCTTCGACCTGCACGCCGCGCTCGCCGCGTGCGCACCGCATCTCATCCAGTTCGGCGGGCATCGGATGGCGGCGGGTCTCACGGTCGAACGCGCGCGGCTCTTCGACTTCATGTCGGCGTTTGAAAAATACGCCCGCGCACACCTGCGCGACGACGATCTCGTGCCCGAACTCGATATCGCGACCGAGTGTCGCATCGCCGACCTCGATGAACGCACCGCGACCCGGATCGAGTCGATGGCGCCATTCGGCATCGGCAACCCGATGCCGGTATTCGCGACGCGCGGCGTTCGCGTGATCGATAAACGCCTCATGAAGGAGCAGCACCTGCGGCTCCGGCTCGCGGAAGGCGCGAAGGTCGTGACCGCGATGGGTTGGCGGATGGCGGAGCGTTTTCCCGATATCGGGGATACGATCGACGTCGCGTATCAGATCGGGCTCAACACCTGGAACGGTCGGCGCGAGGTTCAGCTCACCATCAAAGACATCGCCTGACGCGTCGCGCGGGGGCATCGCTTGACGCGTCGCGTTATGTTCGCGAAATATCGTATTGATCGTCACGAAAAAAAACCGCTCGACTTGTGGCGATTGTGTTATGATCCTTTCATTGATCTGAACATCCCTTTTTTACGGGCGGATTTGGTCCCGAGAGGGATGCTCGCATCCGAATTCCGGCGGCAAGATCCTTGAGGGGGAACACCATGAAGGTCACGGTCGGCATTCCCACGTACAACGATTCGGCGACGGTCGGACGAGTGCTGGACGCTGTGCTGGCGCAGACGCGCTTGCCCGACGAAGTGATTCTCGTGGACGACGGCTCACGCGACGGCAGCGGGGCGGAAGGCCTCGCGCGCGGCGTGCGCGTCATCAGCCACGTCCACAATCTGGGCTTGGCGCAGGCACGAAACACGATTCTGGAAAACGCGACCGGCGACGTGGTGGTGTTTTTCGACGCCGACGCGGTGCCCGACCGCAACTGTCTGAAGCATCTGATGCGTCATTTCCGCGACAAGGCGGTGGCCGGGGTCGGCGGGCGCGGGCTCGAGGTCTGCCACAGCAATCGCTTCCAGAAGTGGCGCGCGCGCAACACGCCGCAGGACCACGGCGTCAAGCTGATCCAGGACGACTGGATGATCATGGGCCTTTGCTTCGCGTTTCGCCGGAGCGTTGCGCTCGAGATCGGCGGCTTCGACAGCAGTTTCAGCCGCGCGGGCGAAGACGTGGACATGTCACTGCGCGTGCGCAAGGCGGGACATCGCCTCGTGTACGAGCCCATGGCGGTGGTGCAGCACCTGCCGGGCGGCGGAATCGTCGACATCACCCGTCAGGCGTACAAGCATGCGATGTTCGCAACTTACGCGCTCGGCAAAAACGGCGAATCGCCGGCGCCGTATTTCGCCGACAGTTGTGCGCACCTCGCACGCACTTCCGTCTCCGATCTGCGTTCCGGTCGAATCATGGACGGCGGCGTCGGCATCTTGAACATGGCCGCGCGCACGGCCGGCGCGTTCGTCGGCACCGCCCGCGCCAAGAGCGAGCAGATCCGCGGTTCGCACCGCTGAGTGCGAAATTTCCGCGCGGTCACGATGCGCCGTGCGGCGAGAGACCCGAGAAATTTCGCGGGTTTGCGAGACGTGCGCATCGCCGCGCACCAATTGACGGAGTGGGGACCCCAAAGTAAAGTGCGCTGCGTTTTTTCGGCCGATGCCGCACGGATCAAAAACGCCGTGGGATCGGCCATTTGCATTTTCCCGGGAACCCGTCATGGAGCTCGACACCAACCGCATCATCGAACAGCGCCGCCAGGCTGCGGTCGCCATGCGCGAACGCGGCGAAAATCCGTTTCCCAACGACTTTAAGCCCGACACGAAGACGTGGAGCCTCCACGATCTCTACGGGGCAAGAACGGCGGCGGATCTGGAAGCGGTCGAGACGCGGCACACCGTGGCGGGGCGCGTCATGGCGGTGCGCGATTTCGGGAACATGGCGTTTCTCGACCTGCGCGACGTCTCCGGCCGCATCCAGCTCGTGGCGAACAAGAAGGTGATCGGCCCGGACCTGATGAAGGCGGTCAAGTCGTTCGACCTCGGCGACGTTATCGGTGTGACAGGCAAGCCGATGCGCACGAAAACCGACGAACTGTCGCTCATGATCGAGTCGGCGCGGCTCGTGACCAAGAGCCTGCGTCCGCTGCCGGAAAAATGGCACGGCCTGACCGACGTCGAAACGCGCTATCGGCAGCGCTACACCGACCTCATCATGAACCCCGACGTGCGGGACGTTTTTGTCGCGCGCAGCCGGATCATCCGGCGCATCCGCGAGTTTTTTGTCGAGCGGGAGTTCCTCGAAGTCGAAACGCCGATGATGCACCCGCTGGCCGGCGGCGCCGCGGCGCGGCCCTTCGTGACGCACCACAACGCGCTCGACATGGATCTCTACCTGCGTATTGCGCCGGAGCTGTACCTCAAGCGTCTGGTGGTGGGCGGATTCGAGCGCGTGTTCGAGATCAATCGGAATTTCCGCAACGAGGGCATCAGCATCCAGCACAATCCCGAATTCACGATGCTGGAATTCTATCAGGCCTACGCGGACTTCCAGGAGCTGATGGACGTGGTGGAGGCGCTCTTCGCCGACGTATGCGTCACGCTGCACGGCAAGACGGAGATCGTGTGCCAGGGCGCGACGATCCGCCTCGCGGCCCCGTTCCGACGGGTGAGTGTCGAGCAGGCCGTGCTGGAGCACTGCCCCGAGCTGTCGGCGGCGGATCTTCGCAACGTGGACCGCGTGCGCGTCTTCGCCGAGTCGCTCGGCCTCGCGTCGAAGCCGTCGTGGGGCTGGGGCCGTTACGTGACGGAGATTTTCGAGGAGCGCGTCGAGAAGACGCTCATTCAACCGACCTTCGTCTACCACTATCCGACGGAGGTTTCGCCGCTCGCCAGGCGCAACGAAAGCGATCCCGACCTTGTCGACCGCTGGGAACTGTTCGTGTTCGGGCGCGAGCTCGCCAACGCCTTCTCGGAACTCAACGACCCGGACGATCAGCGCGATCGTTTTGAAGAGCAGATGAAAGCGAAGGCGGAAGGCGACGTCGAGGCGCAGCCTTTTGACGCCGACTACATCCGCGCATTGGAGTACGGCATGCCGCCCGCCGCGGGTTGCGGAATCGGGATCGACCGGCTGGTCATGCTGCTCATGAACCAGGCGTCGATCCGCGACGTGATTTTCTTCCCGCAACTTCGCCCCGAGCACCAGGGGCCGCGTTGAAACGATTCGAAACATTCGTGGGGATGCGCTTTCTGCGTCCCCGGCGCAAGCAGATTCTCTGGTCGATCGTCACGGTGATTTCGGTTTCCGGCGTCGCCCTCGGGGTCACGGTCCTGATCGTCGTCATCAGCGTGATGACCGGCTTCCAGGACTACATGCGTCAGAAGAGCCTCGAGGCGTATTCGCACATGGTCGTGCTCTCGTTTGCGGGACAGATCGAGAACTATCCGGATCTGCTTTCGCGCGTCGAGAAGTTTCCCGGCGTAATTGCGGCGAGCCCCTTCGTCTATTCCGAGGTCATGATGACGCGCCGGGACAACGTCGCGGGTGTCATCGTGCGCGGGGTCGACACGGCGAGTTTTTCGCGAGTGTCCAAGGTCGGCGAGGCGATGGACATCGGGCGGCTCGACGACCTGAACACGCTTCACGCGCCGACCACCGAGGATCAGACGGGCGGCGAAACCGCGCCGCTTCCGGCGGTCGTCATCGGATCGGAACTCGCGGCGACCCTGCAGGTGTTTCCCGGCGACGTTATTGGGCTCGTCACTCCGCTGGGCGAAGTGACGCCGATGGGCATGGTCCCAAAGATGAAACAGTTCGTCGTGACCGGCATCTTCACGCTCGGGCTGTTCGAGTTCGATTCGAAGTTCGTATTCATCAACAAGACCGACGCGCAGGCGTTTTTCGGCATCGGCGACCGCATCAGCGGCGTCGAGGTGATCGTGAACGACGTGATGAAGGCGCCCGAGATCGCGATGGCGATGAACGAGGACCTGGGCTGGCCGTTCAAGGTCAAGGACTGGACGCGGATGAACGAGAACCTCTTCGCCGCGATCAAGCTCGAAAAACTCGTCATGTTCGTCATCCTCTCGCTCATCATCTTCGTCGCGTCGATGAACATTTTTACGACGCTCTATTGGACGGTGATGGACAAGAAGCGCGCGATCGCCGTGATGCGCACCATGGGCGCGACGCAAAACTCCATCCTTCGCCTGTTTCTCGTGCAGGGGATGGTGATCGGCGCGATCGGGGCGGTATTCGGGCTCCTGTTGGGAACGGGGCTGTGCCTCGCGCAGATCAAGTTCCATCTCGTGCGGATCGACCCGAAGGTCTATCTGATCGAAACGCTGCCGATGAAGCTGGAGATGGCGAACTTCGTCATCGTGGCGGCGGCGGCGCTCGTCATGTCGCTCGCGGCGACGATCATCCCCGCGCGCACGGCGGCACGGGTGGACCCGGTGCAGGTGCTGCGCTATGAATGACGCGCTCGCGGCGCCGGTGGTGGAATGCCGGGGCCTGGAAAAGGTCTTCTCCAACACGACCACGCCGGTGGCGGTGCTGCGCGGGGTCGATCTGCGCGTCGAATCCGGCGACATGATGGCCGTGGTCGGCGTTTCGGGTGTGGGTAAGACGACGTTGCTCTATGTGATGGGTCTGCTGGAGCGGCCCAGCGCGGGGGAACTGCTTTTTGACGGCGCGCCGGTTTTCGGGCAAATGTCTGACGCCGAATTGTCGGCTTTTCGGAACCGGAAGATCGGGTTCGTGTTCCAATTCCACCACCTCATTCAGGAATTCACGGTGCTGGAGAACGTAATGATGCCGTGCGTGATCGCCGGAATGTCCGAGCGGGCGGGGCGCGATGCGGCCTTGGCGGCGCTCGCGCAGCTCGGCATCGATCATCGGGCGGACCACAAACCCGGCGAAGTTTCCGGCGGCGAGCAGCAGCGCGCGGCCGTGGCGCGGGCGCTTGTCATGCGGCCGAGGCTCGTGCTGGCTGATGAGCCAACGGGCAACCTCGACGAACGCACCGCGGCGGTGATGCACGACGAATTCGTCCGCCTGAACACGGAACTCGGCATCACCTTTGTCGTGGTGACGCACAACGAAGAACTCGCCCGGCGCATGACGAGCGTCGTCAGGCTGCACGACGGAAAGGCGGAGCATCTGAAGTGAACGCCCGCCGCGCCATCGCCGCGCTCGTTTTCGTGCTGGTCTGCGCGATCCCCGCCGTCGCGCTCGCCGAGACCGTGGTGCGCATCGACGTCGAGGGCGTGCGTCGCATCGAGGCCGACGCGGTGATCTCGAAGATGACATCCCGCGTGGGCGACGACTTCTCGCTCCAATCCGTCGATCAGGACATCAAGGCAATCTACGGGATGGGCTATTTCTACGACGTCTCGATCGACCGCACGGACGTGGAGGGCGGGGTCTCGCTCACCGTGACCGTCTCCGAAAAGCCCGCCGTGCAGGAGTACGTCTTCGTCGGCAACAAGCACATCGGCGAGGAAAAAATCAAGGAAAACACCGATCTGAAGCCGAACACGATCCTGTCCGACGCGAAGATCAAGGAAAACATCTACAAGATCGTCAAGATGTACGAGGACGACGGCTACTTCATGGTGGACATCACCTATCGCCTCGAAGAGCTGCCGAACAACCGGGTCAAGGTCGTCATCGAGATCAACGAGTTCAAAAAGGTCTACATCAAGCGCATCAACTTCCTGGGCAATCGGGCGTTCACCGACGAGGAACTCCGGAAGCACATGATGACGCGCGAGGGCGACCTGTGGTCGTTCATGGGGCAGGGCGGCATCTACAAGCCCGAGATCCTGCTCAACGACGTCAACATGCTGCGCGGCTGGTATCTGGACCACGGCTTTCTGGAGGTGCAGATCAGCGAGCCCGTGGTGTCGCTCTCAGCCGACCGGCGCAACATGTTCGTCGCGGTCACCGTCGAGGAAGGCCCGCAGTATTACGTCGGCAAGCTCGACATCGAGGGCGATCTGCTCTTCGAAAAAGAGTCGCTGATGAAGCTCGTGACCCTCAAAACCGGCGATCTGTTCCACCGGGGCAAGTTCGAGGAGAGCACGAACGCGCTTCGAGCGAAGTACACCGACATCGGCTTTGCGTTCGCCGAGGTCACGGCCGACACGCCGACGAATCCGCAGACGCGGATCATCGACATCACCTTCAAGGTGAACAAGGGCAAGCTGGCGTACTTCGAAAAGATCGTCATCACGGGCAACACCTCGACGCGCGACAAGGTCGTGCGCCGTGAATTGTCGATCAAGGAAGGCGACCTGTACTCGGGCCCGGGCATCCGCCGCAGCAAGGAGCGGCTGATGCGCCTCGGCTATTTCGACGAGGTCGCGATCTCCACCGAGCGCGGTAGCACCGACGAGTCCGTCAGTCTCCTCATTCGCGTGAAGGAGCGCATGCAGGGCAGCTTCATGGTCGGCGTCGGTTTCTCGTCGCTCGAAAGCTTCGTCGGCACGGCGACGATCAGCCACAACAACCTGTTCGGATACGGCACCAAGCTTTCGCTCAACGCCGAGGTCGGCAAATTCCGCAAGAACTTCCAGCTCAAACTGCGCGAGCCCTACCTGCTCGACTCGCGGTGGATCGGCACCCTCGGACTCGTCAACTCGGAACAGGACTACTTCCAGTTCGATCGTTTCGACAAGGCAATCAGCGCGGGATTCGGCTATCCGCTCTATTGGGACGTCGAGGCGCACGTCTCTTACGGTTATCGGTCGGTGGAGATCAAGAACGTCGAAAATCAGGCGGCGCTGTTCCTGACGCTTCAGGAAGGCCGCACGATCTCGACCTCGACCACCTATACGCTGTCGCGCGACACGGTGAATTCGCCCTTCGATCCCACCGACGGGTCGCGTGTGTCGGCGTCGGTGGAGTGGGCGAGCGAATATTTCGGCGGCGAACTCGAATTCATGAAATACGTCGGCCAGGCGCGGCGCTACTTCCCGATCTGGAAGGGCATCTCGATCATGGTCAACGGCGAGGGCGGCTACGGCTACGATCTCAACGAGGAACGGCTGCACATCACCGAGCGCTGGTTCCTCGGCGGACTCAACACCGTGCGCGGCTTCCCGCTGCGCAGCCTTGGGCCCGAGGATTCGTCCATCATCGCCACCGACCCGGGTGACCCGGCCTCGACGCTGACCGAGGTCTCCACGGTCATCGGCGGCAACAAGTACCTTCAGGGAAACATCGAGCTGTTGATTCCGATCGTGAAGGAACTCAATATCAAGGGCGTCCTGTTCTACGACGCCGGCAACGCCCTCGCGGAAGAAGAGTGGTTCGCCCTCGACGGCTTCCGCCAGAGCTGGGGCTTCGGTGTGCGCTGGATCAGCCCGATCGGGCCGTTGCGCTTCGAGTGGGGCTATCCGCTGCACCCGCGCGACGACGAGCGGACGCAGAACTTCGAATTCGGCATCGGGACGTTCTTCTAACGAAACGGTTGATGGGAGAGGATATGAAACGCGCGTATGTGGGACTTTTTGCGATGGCCTTCGCGCTCATCGCCGCGGCATCCGCCCAGGCGGAGGACGTCGCCTTCGTCAATCTCGACAAGGTGCTCGAGCTGACCGAGAAGGGCAAGGACATGCAGAAAAAGCTGTCCGCCATGAAGGACGAGCTCGAACTCGAAATCCGGCAGATCGAGATGAACCTGCAGAAGATGCAGGAGGAACTCGAGACGCAAAAGGACGTGCTCTCCGAGGACGCCAAAAAGACGAAGTTCGGCGAATTCCAGAAGGCGATGGGCGAGTACCAGAAGAAGGCCATGGAAGGCAACCAGAAGCTCGAGGGCTACCGGGTCAAACTCGTCCGCCAGTTCAAGGGCGATCTGGAAGCCGTCGCGTCGCAGGTCGGCAAAGCCAAGGGCTTCAAGATGGTCATCGTCAAGATCGAGGACCCCATGTTCTCGCTGCCGATCGTGATCTACGGCGACCCGAGCGTCGATGTGACCGACGCCGTGGTGAAGGCGCTGAACGAGCAGCCGGCCGCGAAATAACGCATCGGGCGGTTCCATGAAACGCGCGGAACGATGAGACTCGCGGACATCGCGCAGCTCGTCGGCGGCCGGCTCGTCGGGCCGGTCGATGTCGAGATCGTCGGTGTGGCGTCCGTTTTGGACGCCGGTCCCGACGAGATCGCGTACGCCATTGCGCCCGCGTGGATCGAACTCCTGCGCACGGGGAGGGCGGGGGCCGCGTTCCTTCCGTTCGACGCTCATGATTTCGGAAGACCCCACATCGTCGTCGCCGATCCCAAGTCCGCCGCTCTGCGTCTGGCCGCGCACTTCGCGCCGCAGCCAACCTTTGACCCGGGCGTCGCGCCGGGCGCCTCGGTGGACCCGTCGGCCACCGTGGACCCCACCGCGACGATCATGCCCGGCGCGTTTATCGGCACCGGAGCGCACATCGGCGCGGGCGCGGTGGTCATGCCGGGCGCGGTTGTGATGCACGAGGCCACGATCGGCGATGGTTCACGGCTGTACCCCGGAGTTTACGTGGGCGAGCGTTGCCGCGTCGGCCGCAACTGCACGCTCTGGCCGAACGCGGTCATCGGCGCGGACGGATTCGGCTACGCGATGAACGACGGACGTCACGAGAAGATCCCGCAACTGGGGATCGTGGTCCTCGGCGACGACGTGGACGTCGGCGCAGGTTCGTGCGTGGACCGGGCAACCGTCGGGCGAACGGTCATCGGCGAGGGCACGAAGATCGACAACCAGGTTCAGGTCGGCCACAATTGCCGTATCGGGAAACACTGCATTCTCGTGTCGCAAGTCGGGCTCGCGGGCTCCGTGAACGTCGGCGATTATTCGATTCTCGCCGCCCGCGCGGGCGTGGCGGATAACATCACGATCGGGTCCGGGGTCATCGTCGGGGCGGGGGCGGGTGTGGTGCGCGACCTGCCCGATGGCGCGCGCGTGGCGGGGATCCCCGCCGTGCCGCACCTCGAATGGAAACGCGGGATCGCAAACCTCAAGCATTTCAAGGATTTGCAGGATTCCGTCCGCGACCTTTCACGCCGACTGGACGCACTTGATCGTACAGGCACGCGCGGGATAAAAGGTGGCGCGCCGGAAGGTTCGGACGAACCGAGCCCGGGCCGCAAAGGCCGCTCATGACATCACCCCAGATTCACCCCACCGCGACGGTCGATCCCGCCGCCGTTCTCGGCGAAAGCGTGGTCGTCGGCCCGGGTGCGGTGATCGAGGACGAGACCGCGATCGGCGAC
Organism: Deltaproteobacteria bacterium; assembly: GCA_020845895.1. Taxonomy (NCBI): domain Bacteria; kingdom Pseudomonadati; phylum Myxococcota; class Myxococcia; species Deltaproteobacteria bacterium. The sequence goes on from JADLEX010000017.1 coordinate 29,452, forward strand.
GGCTGCCGGATCGGGTCCGGCGCGGTGGTCAAGCGCTGGACGCGCCTGGGCTGCCGGAACACGCTCAAGGAGTATGCGGTGCTGGGCGGTGATCCGCAGCACGCGGCGTATCGCGGCGAGCGCACCTTTCTCGAAATCGGCGACGACAACGTCATCGGCGAGTTCGTCACGTTGCACCGCGCGTATCGCGACGGCGAATCCACGCGCGTCGGCAACGGAAATTATTTCATGGCTTATTCCCACGTCGGGCACGACGCGCTCGTCGGCGACCATGTCGTGTTCACCAATTACGCGGCGGCGGCGGGGCACTGCGTCATCGAGGATCGCGCGATCCTGGCGGGCTACGTCGGTCTGCACCAGTTCGTGCGCGTCGGGACGATGTGCATGATCGGCGGCGACTCGAAGCTCAACAAGGACGCCGTGCCGTATATGACCTACCTGGGCGTGCCCGCCGGGCCGGTCGGCGTGAATCTCGTTGGACTTCGCCGTAACGGCATTCCCGAGGAGCGTCGCACGACCCTGCGCGAGGCGTTTAAGATCCTGTTCCGTCGCTCTCTGGCCGTGCCCGACGCAATTCGCGCATTGCGGGATGAACTGCCCGCCACGCCGGAGATTGAACATATCATTCGTTTTGTCGAGGAAAGCCCCCGCGGCATCGCCGTGTAGTCGGGGCGATACGAGGACCACATGCTGTCAGGACGCAAGATCCCCCCGGTGCGGGTCGGCGTGGTCGGTGTCGGCCACATGGGCCGCTATCACGTGGGGGCATATTCCGAGATCCCAAACGTTCAAATCGTCAGCGTTTGCGACGCGCATCCCGAACCGATCCGTGAACTGGCGGGCCAGTTCGGCATCGAGGTTCACGAGGACTACCGAGAGCTGTTCGGCAAGGTGGACGCCGTTTCGGTCGCCGTGCCGACGCACCTGCATTACCCGGTCGTGAAGGAATTTCTCGAAGCGGGCATTCACGTGCTCGTCGAGAAACCGATCGCGTCGTCGCTGGACGAAGCGCGCGATCTGTTCCGCATCGCCGCGGAGAAAGGAAAGCAGCTCCATATCGGCCACGTCGAGCGCTTCAACGCCGCCGTGCTGGAGTTGCGCAATATCGTCGATGAACCGTATCTGATCGAGAGCCGCCGCATCGGCCCGTTCAACGGGCGCATCACCGACGCCGGGGTGGTGCTCGACCTGCTCATCCACGATCTCGATATCGTCATCAACCTCGTGGGCAAGCCCATCTCCGACATGCAGGTGCTGGGGCGATGCATCGTGTCCGACCACGAGGACCTCGTCACCGTCCAGATTCGATTCGAAGGCGGTTGCGTCGCGCACTTTCTGGCGAGCCGCGTCACCGAGCACAAGAGCCGTACGCTCGCGATCACGCAAAAGGGCGCGTACGTGCTGCTCGACTATACCGACCAGGAGATCGACATCCACCGGCAGGCGTCGAGCAGCTACCGTTTGACGTCGAGCGAGCTCAAGTACCGGCAGGAAAGCTTTATCGAGAGGATTTTCGTGCACAAGCAGAATCCCCTGAAGCTCGAACTCCTGCACTTTTTGGAATGCGCGTTGGGGCTTCGCGAACGCATGACGACGATCGACGGAGAGCTCTCCAGCCTGATCGCCGCGACGAGGGTGCTCGAAGAACTGCGCCGGTTGAAGGCGATCTGACGGCGCGAACGACAGAGGCGTGGACATGACGCTCGGGGTGATCGCGGGACGCGGGGCTTTCCCCGCGCACGCAATCCGCAACGCCAAGGCGGCGGGGCGGCGCGTAGCCGTTTCGCTCATCCGCGAGGCGCGCGCCTCTGTGCCGCGGGGCATTGCCGACGCCGTCGAAACCCACTCGCTGGGCCGGGCCGGCGACACGATCGCATTCTTTCGCCGCGAACACGTCTCCGAAATCCTCGTCATCGGCAAGGTCGACAAGTCGCTGAACTTCGCCGATCTCGACTTCGACGAGGTGGCGCTCGCGATGTTGTCGCGCCTCGCGGGTCGCGCCGACATGCAGATCGCGCGCGTGGTGATCGACGAGATCGAACAACGCGGATTCCGCGTCTGCGCGCAGACCGAGTGGCTGGGCGATCTGCTGGTGGGGGAGGGAAACCTCGTCGGCGAGCCGACCGCCGAGGAATTCGCCGACGTGGAGAAGGGACTGCGCCTCGCGCGCGCCGTAGCCGGTTTCGACATCGGCCAAACCGTGGTGCTGCGCGCGGGGGCGGTGATCGCGGTCGAGGCGTTCGAGCACACCGACGCGACCATTCGCCGCGCGGGGCGACTCGCCGGGCCGGGTGCGGTGATCGTGAAGGTGGCGCGGCCCGATCAGGATTTTCGGTTCGACGTGCCGGCGGTCGGCCCCGCGACGCTGCGCGCCATGCGCGCCGCCGGGGCGCGGGTCCTCGCGGTGGAGGCCGGCCGGACGCTCGTGATGCATCGGGATCGTTTTTTTGCGGACGCGCGCGGCTTGGGCCTATGCGTGGTCGGCGTGCGCGCGCCCGATTTCATGGGAGGGGGCGATGCCAATCGTATTGCGTAGTGCTTGGATATTCGCGGTGGGATTCTCGGTATTGATCGCCGCGGGCGCTTGGGCCGACGAAGAATCGACGGGGAATGCGGCGGAATCGGACGGATCGGAGGAGTCGGATAAGGAGGAAAAGAAAGACGGTGAGGACGATGAAGCGTTGAAGAAGCGGGTCGAGGAACTGGAAAACAAGCTGCGCGCGATGGAGGAAAAGGAATACTGGACCGAGCAGCGTATCCGAGCCCTCGATTGGGACGACAACCGCGACTACGTGCGCAACGAGCGCGGTTGGGCGGTGACGTGGCACGGCGAGATGCGTACCCGCGCGATCGTCGATGCGAACACGCAGAACGCCTACACCAACCCGGCGGGCGAGGTGGTCTACGCGTACGATCCCAAGACGACGTTCAAGAACGATTACGGCTGGTGGGATTCGCGTCTGCTGACGTGGGGGCTTATCAACTTCGGCGACACGGCCGACCTGGGCTTCAAACTCCAGCTCGGCGACTGGGCGTGGGGTACGCAGTCCCCGGCCTTCGGCGGCGACGGCAACGGCAAATTCGACGACGCGCGCCTGTTCATCCGCGAATTTTGGGTGCGTTGGGAGATGGACCCGATCCCGCTGACGATGCAGTTCGGGCGGATGCCGTGGGTCCTCGGCAACCGCATGATTCAGGGCAACGAACAGGACGGCGCAAGCATCTGGTATCCTCACCGATATTTCGAGATCGGCGCCGGAGGTTTCCGCTCGTACGAAGGCGAAAACGTCGAGATGGAGATGAAGAACAACGACGACGAGGACGGCTTTGTCGTCTGGGCGAACGTCATGCCCTCGAAGGCGCACAAGCTTTCTCTGTTCGGGGAACAGGTCCTGTTCGAGCTGTCCGTGGTGGACGGGCAGATCAACCCGAACAGCCCGCTCTTCAAATTGCCGAACTTCCAACACCCCGACAACAACGCGGAACAGGGTTCGGACCTGAGCACGGTCGGCGCGAATTACGTGTACGACGCGGGCGGTGCGTGGCGGGTGAATCTCGAATACGACCACCAGTGGGGCGAGATCAAGGCGAACGCGAAGACGCCGGGCGCGGTGCCCACCGAGTTCCGCGGTTTCGCCGGGTTCGGCAAACTCGATTACCGCTTCCCGCGAAAAAACATTCTATCGCTCGCGGCGGGATACGGCTCGGGAGACGACCCCGCGACGCAGCAGTACGAGGGATTCTTCGCGCCGAACAACGACTTCGGCATCCGCGACGAGACGGAGAACGAGAACATCGAGAAGGGGTACTTTCACGTTTACGAATACCTCTCGCCGGGCGCGGGGGTGCCGGGGGCGCTCTTTCAGAATCTCGGCTCGGGCGGTATCGAGAACACGACCTTCGCCCACCTGATGTGGGACACGCGCGCCCAGACGAACCACCACTACTTCGTCGGCGTCGGCTACATCCAGGCGTCGGAGCCCAACCCGATCACCGATGACGCCATGATCGGCGTCGAGGTGGACATGCGCGTGGACTATTACTTCTCGAACAACATGGTCGGCGCGTTCTACGGCGGCCACCTGTTCATGCTGGGAGACTACTTCCGACCCGACGCCCACGACGCGGCGACGTTCCGCTTCGAGTGGCGGCTCGTCTGGTGACCAACGCATGACGGCGTGGGAGAGCGTGCTTCAGTTCGATCGCGACCTCTTCCTCGCCATCAACGGCATCGACCACCCCGTCTGGAACGCCGTCTTCGGTTGGGGCACGTGGCTGGGCGACGGCCTCGTGCTCACACTGATCCTGTTCATTCTTACGCGGACGTTCGATCGGCGGCGCTTTCCGAAAAACTTCGCGCTCATCGGCCTCGGCATGGCGCTCGCGGGCCTCGTGAACGGCGCGATCAAGGACGCGGTCGACCGCCCGCGCCCGCTCGCCGACGCCGCGTTCGCGCCCGATTCCATCGGTGTTCCGCGATTGCCGGAGACATTCGGCTTGCCGATCCGCGATCACGAGTTTTTGGCGCAAACGCACGACGTCCGACGCCTCAAGGTCATCGGTCCGCCGCTGCGACGGGAGTCGTTCGGCTCCGGTCACACGACGGCGGCGTTCGCATTCGCGGCGGGGATGATTTACGCCGGTCGGCGGCGTGCCCGCTGGTTGTGGCTCATGTTCGGCGCGTTCGTCGGCGCGTCGCGCATGGTGTGCGGCGTGCACTACCCGCTCGACGTGCTCGCGGGGGCAGTCGTCGGGGTCGTGTCGTCGGTTGCGTTTCTGCGCACGTTCGAGATGTTTCACGGTCTGGCATCCGTGCCGAGGCCATGGCCAAGGCGCGACGGACCCGAAGACTTGAATGTGATGATGGTCGTGGGCGAGGCGAGCGCCGACGTGTACGGCGCGCGGATTCTCGAACGGCTACGCGAGCGTGTGCGCTCCGTCGAGGCGTGGGGCGTGGGCGGCGAGCGACTGCGTGCGGCGGGATTTCGCGCCGTTGCCGACGCCCACGAACTTTCCATCGTGGGTTTCACGGCGGTCGCGACGTCGATCGTCACGATCGTGCGCATCTATACACGTCTCATGAGCGCGATGCGCGCGCGTCGGCCCGACGTGCTCGTGTGCATCGACCTTCCCGATTTCAACCTCATGCTCGCGACGCAGGCCCGCGCGCTCGGCGTGCCCGTCGTGTTCGTCATCAGCCCGCAGTTCTGGGCGTGGCGTCGCGGGCGCATTCCGAAGATCGCCGGGCGCATCAGCCGCATGATCGTCGCGTTTCCGTTCGAAAAACCGTTCTACGAAGAGGTCGGAACGCCGGTTTCGTATCACGGCCATCCGATTCTGGAGGAGCTCGCGCGGCGATTCGAATCGCGCGACGCGGCCATGACGCATTTCGGTCTCGACCCCACGAAGCGAACGCTGGTCGTCGCACCGGGATCGCGCCGAAACGAGTTCAAGTATCTGCTCGCGGAGATGTTCGGCGCGGCGAAACGCGTCAGCGACACGCTGGCGGGATGGCAGGTTGCCGTTCCGCTCGCGCCCAAGGCCGACGAAGCGGACTTTCGCGCCGAGGCCGATCGCATCGGCCTGCCCATCATCCTCACGCGAGGCGACAACTTCGACCTGTTTTCGATCGCCGATTTCGGCCTCATCTGCTCGGGCACCGCGACGCTGGAAGCGGCGCTCGCGGGACTCGCGCACGTCGTCGTCTATCGCGGCCATCCGCTCAACATGCTGCTGGCGAGGAGACTGGTGAAGATCGACCGGATCGGTCTGCCGAACATCATTTTGGGCGGAGATTCACCAACTTTCCCCGAGCTCATCCAGCAGGATGCGACGGCGGATCGACTCGCCGAAAGGGCGCTCGGGATCTTGCGGTCGCCGAACGACTATGAAAGACTCCGCGCCGCCTGCGCCGAGGTCCGCGCGAAGCTGACCGGCGGCGACGTGAGCGGAGCGATCGCGGACGACATTCTGTCCGTTTTGGCCGAGGGCAATGCTGCGGAACCTGTGGAATCGGTATTATGAAAAAAACCGCGAGGAGGTCGACGACTTTCGGCGGCTCTCGCGGTACTTCTGGCCGTTCCGCTACCATGTCGCCGGCTCCATGGCGTGCGCGCTGTTCGTCTCCGGCGTCAACGGAGCGACGGCCTATCTGATCCAACCGGTCATGGACCGGGTTTTCACGGACAAGGACTACAGCATCCTCGTCGTGATGTGCTGGGTCGTCATGATCCTGTACATCGCCAAGAGCCTGTTCCGGTTTTTGCAGAACTATCTGATTCGCGCGTCGGGCGAGCGCGTGGTGCGCGACGTTCGCTCCCAGCTCTACCGGCACTTCCAGTACCTCGACGTGGCCTACTACAGCGACACCAACGTCGGCGTGATGATGAGCCGTATCACGAACGACGTGAACATGATCCAGCGGGCGGTGGCGCACCTCGTTTCGCTCTTTCGCGAACCGCTCTCGATCATCTCGCTTGTCTTTGTCGCGTTTTACATGTTCTGGCAGGGCGCGCTTGTCGTTTTCGTCCTGTTTCCGCTCGTCGTCTGGCCGATCGCCGCGTTCGGCAAGCGCACGCGCAAGTGGGTGCGCCGCGGGCAGGAACGCATGGGCGAGATGAACTCGATCCTCAAGGAAAATTTCAGCGGCGTGCGGGTCATCAAGGCGTTCGGCATGGAGGAGTACGAGATCCGGCGCTTCGAGCGCGAGAACGAGCGCGTGCTGACCGCGAACATGAAGACGATGATCTTCGACGAGGCGTCGAACCCGACCATCGAGGCGCTCGGCGCGTTCGGCGCGGCGGGGGTGTTGTTCGTGGGCGGATACCTCGTCATTCACGGGTCGATGTCCGTCGGCGAGTTGATGTCGTTTCTCGCTTCCCTCGGCCTCGCTTACGAGCCGCTGAAAAAAATCAACAAGATGTACCTGAACTTCCAGGCGGCCCTGGCCGCCGCCGCGCGCGTCTTCGAGGTCATCGACCGCACGCCCACCATCGTCGACCGCCCCGGAGCCGTGGAGATCGACGACGTGCGCGAAGGTGTGCGCTTCGAGGGCGTGCGGTTCCGATATCGTGAGGAAGGCCCCGACGTCCTGTGCGGCATCGACCTCGACGTGCCGGTCGGCCAGATGATCGCGCTCGTCGGTTCGTCGGGATCGGGCAAGACCACCTTCGTCAACCTGCTGCCGCGATTCTGGGAGCCGACGGGCGGGCGGATCGTGATCGACGGGCGCGACATCGCGGACGTGACGCTGGTATCGCTGCGAAAGCAGATCGGCATGGTCACGCAGGAGACGTTCCTGTTCGCCGATTCGGTGAAAGCGAATATCGCTTACGGGCATGAGGACCTCGACATGGACCGCGTGATTGACGCGGCGAAAGCCGCGTTTGCGCACGATTTCATCACGCAGGCGCCGCAGGGGTATGACTCGCCGATCGGCGAACTCGGCGTCAAGCTCTCGGGCGGCCAGCGGCAGCGTCTCGCCATCGCCCGCGCGATCTACAAAAACGCACCCGTCCTGATTCTCGACGAGGCGACCAGCTCGCTCGACACCGAAAGCGAACGCGAGGTGCAGGCGGCGCTCGAGCGTCTGCTCGTGGGGCGCACCTCCTTCGTCATCGCGCACCGGCTTTCGACCATCCAGCGCGCCGACCGGATCCTCGTTCTATCCAGCGGACGCATCGTCGAGGACGGCCGACATCAGGATCTGCTCACGGCGGGCGGCGAATACGCGCGCCTTTATCACCTGCAATTCGAAGATCGATCCGGAAACGGCGAATGACGCGGCCGGGGCGCACACTCGCGCTCACCCTCGGCGCGCTCACCATCGTTCGCCTCGCGCTCATCGGACGTACCGATCTGATTCCCGACGAGGCGTACTACGCGATCTGGGCCGACCGGCTCGCGGCCGGGTACTGGGACCAACCGGGCGGCATCGCGTGGTGGAACGCGCTCGTCATGGAGTTGCTGGGGCGCGGGGCGACATCGCTGCGCATCGGCGCGGTGGTGCTGTCGGTCGTCACGTCGGTCTTCGTTTATGACCTCGGCCGCGTCACGCTCGGCGATGCAAAACGCGCGATGCTCGGCGTCCTCCTGCTGCAGGCGTTGCCGCTGACCTCGATCGGTGCGGTGTTGATCATGCACGATACGATGCTCGCCGCGGCATCGGCGGCGGTGATGGCGTGTTTCGCGCGAGCCGTCCTGCACGACGAGCCCCGGTGGTGGTACGTCGCTGCGGTCTGCGCGACGATTGCGCTCTACGCGAAATTTTCGGCGGTCATCCTCGCTCCGGCCGTGCTGATCGCGGCGATCGCGTGCGGTCGCACCGCCCACGTGCTGCGTCGCCCGCATGCGTATCTCGCCGCTCTGGGGGTTGCGATTCTCTTCGTCCCGGCGCTCGCGTGGAACGCGCAACACGACTGGGTCGCGTACCTCGCGGTGACCAAGCTGTCGACCAACGCCGCGTTCACGCTCGCCGATCGTGTCGCGTCGCTCGGGGATTTTCTCGCGTCGCAGGTCGCCCTTGTCACGCCGATCGTGTTCGGATGGACCGCCTACGCCATCTGGCTCGCGCTGCGCGGAAACGACCCGGGGCGGCGTTTTCTTGCGGGCTTCGCGGCGACGCTCTTCGGGTATTTCGTCTTGCAGTCCCTTCGCGCGAAGGTGCAGGGCAACTGGGCCGCGCTCGCGTACCTGCCCGGCGCGCTGCTGGCGGCCGACGCGATGATCGATCTGTGGGAGCGCGCGCGCCCGAGAAAATGGGCTGTCGCGGCGGTCGCCCTCGCCGCGGTCACGACCATTCTCATCCACGTTCACGCCCTCACGCCGTTTCTGCCGATTCCGCCGAGCGCTGACATCACGGCGCAGTCGCGCGGATGGAAGGACCTTGCGACGCGCGTCGAGGCGGATGCGCGCTCCGGTGCGGCACGCACCGCTGTTCTCGCACGGCGTTATCAGGTCGCCTCGGAGCTGCGTTTCTACCTGCCCGCGGACATCGACGTCTATTGCGCCTCCTACGCGAGTCGCGGCACGCAGTTCGACATCTGGCAGAGTTTCGACGAGCTCATCGGGCGCGACGTCATCTACGTGGACTATCAGGGCCGCGCGGCGAAACTCTTCCTCCACTTCGACGGCGCCGAGGATTTGCCCGCGCAAGTGATGGGCTCTGCCGATCGCAAGCTCAACCTCTGGCGACTTCGTTCGTTTGACGTCGAGGGTCCATTGCGCGGATATTTCGCGCGGCCCTTCGCGGACGCCGTGGAGCGGCTGCGTCGTCGCATCGACGAGGGGAAGGGATAAGACGTGCTCGCGCTCCTCTACCGAATCGTGACCGGAGTTGTCGCGATCATCGCGTTGCCTTTCGCGGCGTTGGTCGTCGCGACGCGCGGGAGCTGGCGCAAGGGATTTTGCGAGCGGCTCGGGTTCGTGCCGCGCTGCGGGAGGCGCGATCGGGTTCTCGTCCACATGGCGAGCGTCGGCGAGGTCATCACGGCGGCGGGACTGGTCGCCTCACTCTCGAAGCGCCTCGGCGACCAGCGGCTCGTTCTCTCGTGCCTCACGCCGACGGGGTACGACGAATTGCGTCGGCGATTCCCGGATCTCGAAACGCGGTTCTTTCCGGCCGAGGGCGGCTGCATTCCCACCCGCTGGCTTTCGCGGCTGGGAATCTCTCGCGCCATCTTGCTGGAAACCGAACTGTGGCCGGGATTTCTGCTCGCGGCGCGCCGCATGGGCATTTCGGTCGCAATGGTCAACGGGCGAATCTCGGATCGCAGCTTTGGACGTTTCCGTGCCGCGCGAATTGTCTTGAAGCCCTTGCTGCGCGCCTACTCGCTCGCCCTCACGCAAAACGAGTTGTACGCGGAGCGCCTTCGCGCGATCGGCATGCCGTCTAAGCGGTGCTTGGTGACCGGCAACCTGAAGTTCGAGCCGCCACCTGTCGCGGAGACGCCCGTTGAACTCGCGGAAGCTCTGCAAGCGTTCATCGCCGATCGCCGTGCAATCGTCTTCGCCAGCACACATCCGGGTGAGGAGGAGATCGCCATGGACGTGCTCGCTCGGATTCGCCGCGAGGAGGCGGACGTCGTCGGGATCTTCGCGCCGCGCCATCGCGAACGGTTCGACGACGTGTGGAATCTGCTCGCGAGGCTCGATCCGTCCGGTGCACGACGATCCGCGATGCCGGACGATGCGGCGAGCCGCTCCTGGCTCCTGCTCGACACGCACGGCGAACTCGCGCATGTGTACGCGTTTGCGCGCGGGGCGTTCATGGGTGGATCGCTCGTGGCGGTCGGCGGGCACAACATGCTCGAGGCGGCGCGGGCGGGCACGCCCGTGGCGACGGGTCCGCACATGCGGAACTTTGCGCGCGAGATGGAACTGCTCGAAGGCGCGGGCGCGGCGGCGCGCGCGGCGAACGGCGCGGAATTGACGGAGGTTTTGCTTCGGTGGCTACGTCGGCCGGATGATGCGGCGAGGGCGGGTGAGGCCGGTCGTCGGGCGGTCGAGACTGCGCGCGGGTCTTTGGCCCTCACGATGTCACATCTGGAGGCGGCGGGCTTCCTCGGCGAAACTCCGGGCCGAACCGAAGTGAATCACCCCTGAAACCAATGTCCGACGCGCAGTTCGCCAAGGCGGAAAAAGAGTTCTTCGATCGCACCTTCGCGATGAATCCCCTCCTGGCGTCGTATCTGGGCCTGAGCGAGCCTTATAATCGGCTCATGCCGGACGGTGGGCCCCAGGCCGTGCGCGAGAGCGTCGTCGTTCTCAAGGAATATCTGGATTCGGCGAACGCGCTCGACGACCGAGGGCTGTCACCCTCGCGCGCGATCGACAAGGCGGTGATCCGGTACGCGTACGATCTCGCCCGATTCGCGATGGATGATCAGAGGTCGGGTCGCATGAATCCCGACGCCCTCGGTGACTTTCTCGCGGTGTGCTTTCTGACGATCGCTCGCGACGACGCTCCGCCGGCTGAGCGACTGGCGCCGCTGGCCGCTCGGCTGTGGGAACTGCCCGTCTATCTCGAACAGTTTCGCGGTCGAATCGGGGGCGAGCGAATCGCCGTACCGCTATTCGAGGCCGCCGTGGAGACCGCGCGCGCGGCTCCCGGGTTCTTGATGGAGTTGTGCGCGTACGCGGGATCGACCGAGGCGCGTGCCGCCGAGATCTTTGAGCGGTCGTGCCGCAAGGCGACGTCGGCGGTCGAGACGCACCTCCAATGGCTCCACTCGCTCGCCTCGCGGGCGTCGGGCGACGGCGCCATCGGTCGCGACCGATTCAACGAGCTCATCAGCATTCGCCGACTGGGGCTGGACGTCCCGGATATCCTCGACCTCGCGCAGGGTGCGCTTGATCGCGGCAAATCGCGCCTTGCGCAGACGTCGCGAGAACTCGCATCCGGGCTCGGGCCCGCCGATCCGCGCATGCGGCTCCATGACGGCGGGGCGGCCGGGTTTGAGGGTGTGCTCGCCACGGTGCGTCGCCGGGTCGCCGAGGCGCGTCAGTTCGTCGTGGACGAGGACCTCGTCCACATCCCGGACGGCGATGCGGTGGAGGTTGTCGAGACGCCGACGTTCCTGCGCGCGTTCATTCCCTTCGCCGCCGTCTTTCCGCCCGGAAAATTCGATCGAGTGCGTCGCGGTGTATGCATGGTGACGCGACCGCCGGACGATGCGACCCTCGCCGCGCGGTTCTCCGACGGCGAGATCACGAATCTCGTCGCGCACGAGACGTACCCCGGTCACTTTCTCCAGTCGTTCGTCACGGGGTTCGGGTCGAAAACGCGCTGGCTCGTGCAGGCGCCCGAGACCGTGGAAGGGTGGGCGCACTACGCGGAGCAGTTGATGCTGGACCGAGGCTTCCACGATACGGCGGCGGCGCGGCACGCGCAGGCGCGAGCGACGGTCTGGCGGGCGGCGCGAGTGGTCATGGATGTGCGGCTCGCGTGCGGGGAGTGGAGCGACGAAGAGGCGGCGGCGTACATGGCGCGCGAAGCGTCGCTCGATGCCGAAGGGGCGCGGTCCGAAGTGCGCCGCGCGCGACTCCAGCCGGGCCGGCTCCTGTCGTATCTCGTCGGCAAGTGGCTGATCGCGCGGCTTCGCGTCGAGTGTCGTGAGAGTTTGGGAGATCGGTTTTTCGAGCGCGCCTTCCACGACGCCATTTGCGCCAACGGCTATCTTCCCCACGCGCTGCTTCGGCCGGCGACCTTGGATGCGCTCGGGATTCCCGGCGCGTGATCCCGGTCATGTTGAGAGCGAAAAGTCCCGCAAAGTGTCGATTTCCCGTGCAATTCGGCCTGCATCCGGTGTGCGGGGTCACTAGGAAAACCGGGGACCTTTGACTATCATGGTCAAATTCGATTGGTTTCGTCCCCCGGGCGCGCACGCCGCGCCGGACGAGGGTTGCCGGGAGCCATGGCGCGATGAACATCCTGATGCTCCATCCGCACGACATCTACTCGAACTCCGAGCCGTGGACGGTTCGCGTCACCTATCTCGCCACCGAGTTCGTCAAGCGCGGCCACAACGTGCGGTTGCTGTATCACCTGATCGACCCGCGCATGAGCCTCGAAGAGGCGACGGCCCGCCAGGAATTCCCGTTCACGACCATTCCCTCGTACCGCTTTCAAATGGCGCTCGTCGGCAAGATGAAATTCGTCACCGAACTCGCCCGGTGGGCCGACGTCATCCACTTCCAGAAATGCTTTCCGCACGTGTCGATCCCCGCGCTTTGGGCCGGATATCGGCTCGGCAAACCCGTGCATTACGACTGGGACGACTGGGAGTGGGGGATCTACAACTACAATCCGATGAACCGCCTCGTCGGCACCGGCATCCGCGTCTTCGAACGCATGCTGCCTCGCCTGTGCGATTCGGTGAGCGTCGCGTCCGAAGCGCTACGGCGAATGGCGATGGAGCTCGGCGTGCCGGACAATCGCCTGTTCGACGGGCACGTCGGCGGCGACCTCGAGCGCTTCAAGCCCGATAACGACGGCACCCGCGTGCGCGCGGAACACCACATCGAGGGGCCGACGGTCCTTTATCTCGGCCAGCTCCACGGCGCGCAGTACCTCGAACTCTTTCTGCAAGCGGTGAAAATCGTCGTCGACAGCGGACGCACGCCGAATTTCCTGGTGGTCGGCGGCGGCGAGCGGTTCGGCGAACTTTTCCAGCTTGCCGAGACGATCGGCGTGGGTCACCAGGTGATCTTCACCGGGGCGGTGGATCACGACGTGGTGCCCGAGTACGTCGCCGCGGCGGACGTGGCCGTCGCGTGCTTCGCCGACACGGCGCAGGTGGCGACGAAATCCCCGCTGAAAGTCTGCGAATACCTGGCGGCGGGCAAGGCGATCGTCGCGAGCCGCGTCGGCGAGGTGCCGCGCATGATCGGCGACGCGGGGATTCTGGTTCCGCCCGGCGATCCGGCCGCGCTGGCCGAAGGCATCATTCGCCTGCTCGACGACGAGGATCTGCGCAAACGGCTGTCGGCCAAGGCCCGGCGGCGCGCCGAGGACGAATTCAACTGGGGCGCGACCGCGCAGAATTTGTTGACCGCCTACGAGATGATTCTCGACGAATCGCGATGGCTGAACTGGAAGATCGAAAAGGGTCAGGCGCGCACTCCGTTCTTTGTGCAGCCCTCCGGGCCGCCCCGGCCGATCTCGAAAAGCAAATACCTGACGCCGAAGCCCGCGGAAAAGCCGTTGACGCGTTCGGCGACGCCGGCGGCGCCGATGCCGGACGTGAATGTCTCCGCGCCGTCGCCCGTCACCGGGGGATCGCCCGGCACGAACGGCCACGGAGTCCACGCCGCGCCCGAACCGGGTTTTTCGCGCGTGCAGTTCATTTCCGGCGCATCGTCCGTGAGCGCCCAGGGCGGACTCCAGACCGTCGTTGCCGCGTCCCCGGTGGCGATCCCCGAGGACGCGCCCTTCGCCGAGCCCCGGCGGCTGCCGGGCACGCACGAGCGCTCGAACGGAAACGGCAACGGTCACGGGACGAACGGCCTCGCGAAACCCGCCGCGGTCGTGAACGGGAAAACGGAACGACGGCCCTGGGTGCCGAATCCGCCGAAGCCCCCGCACTACCGCCTCGGGCCGCTGTCGCCGCTGCGCCGGTTCGTCGAGGGGAATCTCGACATCGCCGGCGTGCTCGACGGGCGCGTCGCATTCGTCGGCCCGCACACGGTGCAGTTCGATCCCACTGACACCTGTCCCCACGACTGCATCGCGTGCTGGTGCCGCTCGCCGCTGCTCGTCGACAAGACGATGCCGGTCGAGGAGCAGAAGCAGCGCCTCGATTTCGACGTGCTGTGCGACGTGCTCGACGACCTCGTGCGCATGGGAACGAAGGAGATCTACATCGCGGGCGGCGGCGAGCCGATGGCCTACCCCAAGATCCTGCCGCTGTGCGAGCGGATCAAGGAAAAAGGGCTCATCTGCAACATCAACACGAGCTTTCTGAACGTCGGCAAGAAGGTCGCGCACGAACTCGCCCGCATGAAGGTCGACTTCATGACCGTATCGGTGTGGGCGGCGAGCCCCGAGACCTACGTCCTCACGCATCCCAACAAGACCGAGGAATCGTACTGGGACCTGAGGGAATCGCTGACCTATCTCAACGAGGTCAAGGACACGGTTCCCTTCATCAAGACCTACAACGTGCTCACGAACCTGAACTTCCACGAGTTCAAGGCGATGGTCGATTTTGCGATCGACACGAAGTCGGAGAGCGTGGAGTTCACGGTCGTGGACACGATGCCCGGACGCACCGATTCGCTGCTCCTGAATGGCGAACAGCAGCGGTGGCTCTACGAAGAAGCGCTGCGCGTGCGGCGCTGGATCGTGGACGACGAAAAGGAAGCGCGCGTGCAGCTCTACCTATACGACCAGTTCCTGCGACGCGTCTCGGGCGAGCACACGACGGTGGGCGAGCACGACCGGTTGGTGATCGATTCGATGCCGTGCACGGTCGGCTGGAGCTTTTCGCGACTGCTCGCGAATGGCAACGTGAACGGCTGCCTGAAGTCGCACCGCATTCCGCATGGGACTGTGCATGAGCGGAGATTCCAGGACATCTGGACGGGCCGGCATCAGGTCGAGTTTCGCAAAAAGACCAACGTCTTCACGAAATCCGACCCCTGGTTCTCGAACATCGGCAACGATCCCGACGCGAAATGCGGCTGCTACAAATCCTGCGACGATCTGGGTCGCAACGAGCACCTCTGGGGACGCATGCAGGCGATGCCCTGGTACAAACTCGCCGTCCTCAAGGCGGCGCAGCTCTACCTGCGCGCCACGGGGCAGTACCTGAAACCATTCTCCGTCTGACGCCCGCATGAACGACTTTGTTTACCACGACGATCGCGACGGCCGGCGATGGAAGGTCGGCTGGCCCGCGTTTCGCGTCGAGCGCCCGCCGTGCATCGAGGACGAGGTCGCGCGCCTCATCGCCGATCGACGCATCGTCGGCGTGTTCTGGGGTCGAGGCGAGTTCGGTCCGCGCGCGCTCGGCCACCGCTCGATCTTCGCCGATCCTCGGTGGGAGGGCATGCGCGACTACCTCAATGACCGTGTCAAACACCGCCAATGGTTTCGGCCCTTCGCGCCGATCGTGCTCGCGCATCGCGCGCCGGATTGGTTCGATCTGCCCGTCGAGAGCCCGCATATGCTGCTCGTCGGCGACGTGCGCGCGGACAAACGCGCGCTCGTTCCCTCGATCACGCACGTGGATGGCACCGCGCGCGTGCAGACGATCCGCGTGGAGGATTCGCCGCGCGTTTACCGCGTGGTCGAGGCGTTCGAGCGGCTCACCGGTGTGCCGATGATCCTGAATACGAGCTTCAACGATCACGGCGAGCCGATCGTGGAGAAGCCGATCGACGCCTTCGCGTGTTTCGCGCAGACGGAACTCGACGCCCTGGTGATCGGCCCGTGCCTGCTGCAAAAGATCCGCCCGGAGGGCGCGCGATGACGCCGCGCTACGTCATCGGCGCGGTCGTGTCCGATCACGACAGCTCCGTGTGCCTGCTGCGCGACGGCGCGCTCGTGGCGTGCGTGAACGAGGAGCGCCTGTGTCGCGTGCGCAAGGGCGACCGGCGCAATTCGATTCGCCGTGCGCTCACGGCGGTGCTCGCCGAGGCGGGCATTCGCCTCGGCGACGTGTCGGCGATCTTCTGCGACACCGACCACTACTTCGCTCCCGATCACGTGCCGGTGCCGGTCTTCCCCGACTACCCCGATCCCGCGCGCATCTACCAGATCACGCACCACGTCGGCCACGCGGCGAGCGCGTTTTTGCCAAGCCCGTTCGACGAGGCGGCGTTTCTGACAATCGACGCGTCGGGGGGAATCGCGCCGATCGCGGAATCGGAGACCGGCAAGGCGTATTGGAGCATGACGGCGCGCGAGACGGATTTCATGGCGCGCGGATTTCGGGCGGCTCACGTGCATCCGCATCTGACCGAACTGCTCTCCGCGCTTCCCGGCGGGGAGGCGCGCAACTATCCCGCCGAAAGCCTGACCGCGGGGACGGCCCGTCGTGGCGAGGCGATGACCGAATTGTGGGACGACTTCGCGCAGTCGTCTCTCGGGTATTTCTATGCCCAGTGCAGCCACTTCCTCGACATGGAGGAAGGGCACTTCATGGGCCTCGCCAGCTACGGAAAGTCCGGGCCGATGCTGGACGCCATGCGCGAGGTGATTCGCCTCGAAGACGACGGACGCATCCGTATCGACGCGGACATGATGCACTTTTGGCAAGACCGGCACGTGCTCGAGGACCCCGTTTCCATACGTCGCCTTTCGACCGCGTTCATGAAGACCTTCGGGCCGGGGCGCAAGTTCTTCGAGCCTATCACCGAGCGGCACATGGATTTCGCGCACGCCGCGCAGGCGCGCCTCGAAGAGGCGATGGTGCACGTCGCGAAACACCTGCGTCGCGTGAGCGGGATGAAAAACCTCGTGCTCGCGGGCGGCGTGGCGCTCAACTCCGTGGGCAACGGCGTCGTTCTTCGCGAGGCGGGGTTCGACAACATCTTCATCCAGCCCGCCGCGTCGGATGACGGCCTCGCGCTGGGCTTCGCGCTCTTCGGTGACTACGTTCTGGACGAGTGCCGCGACGGCGCGGCATTCCGCATGGGCAGCGCGTTCCTCGGGCCCGACCGTGACGCCGAATGCGCGGCCTTCGTGGAGCAGCTCGAACAGGGGCTCGTCGAGATCGAGTACCTCGATTCGTTGCCGTTCACGTGGCATGTGGACGTGCTGTGGAAAGGGCCGGGCGACCGCGATTTCGAACGTACGCGCATGCGTCATGCGGGAAGCGGCCGGCACGTCGCGCATCTGCCCATCGCGGCGCGGGGCGGTCTCGAATATCACTTCGAGGTTTACGCGGCCTCGCCTGACGACTACGAACGCGCGGCGGTCGAAAACGCAAGTCGTTCGGACGAAGGGTTATCCGCACATCCGAAAAACGGAAATGGTCACGCGGCGGACCCGCGACGACCGACCGATCCCTTCGAGATGTTTCTTTACGATCACCGCGATATCGCGGGAATTCTCGACGGTGAGCGCGCGTTCGTCGGGCCGGAGCAGGTCGTCATCGATCCGACCAACCGCTGCGACAACAACTGCCTCGCGTGCTGGACCTATTCGCCGCTGCTCGGCGACGCCGCCCCGCCGGAAGAGTGGTTCAGGCAGCAGATGTCGCCGGAGCTGATGCACCGGACGATTGAGGAACTCGCGGATTTGGGCACGCGGCGAATTCGGTTCACGGGCGGCGGCGAGCCCTTCGTGCACCCGCAGATGATCGAGTTTCTCGAACACGTCAAATCGCGCGGCATGATCGCGTGCGTGACGACGAACTTCACGGCGCTGACGTCCGAAAAGGTCCGCCGCATGGCGGAAATCGGCGTGGACGAGGTCACGGCGAGCATCTGGGCGGGAACGCCGGACATGTACGCGCGCAGTCATCCGAAAAAGACCGCGCGCACGTTCGAGAAGATCGAGGCGCTGCTCAAGGAATTTACGGCGTCGAAGCCCGGTCACGCGCGGCTGTACGTCGCCAACGTGCTATTCTCGATGAACTACGTCGAGACGCGCGAGATGTACCACCTCGCCAACCGGTGCGGTGCGGACGGCATCTACTTCGCACTCGTCGATTCGGTCGCGACGCGCACCGACGGCCTGTTGCTCACGCCGCCGCACATTCGCGTGCTGCGCGAGCACCTTGCCGAGGTCAAGACGCGCGTGGACGAACTCAACCGCACGCGCGCGGTGCCGTTCGTACTCGACAACTACCACGGCCTGATGCGACGGCTGGAGAGCATCGGCGCGACGCGCGGTGACTACGACGCGCACGCGGTGGACGCGATTCCATGTTACGTCGGGTGGACGTTTTGCCGAATCACGCCGGACGGGCAGGTTGTCCCGTGTTGTCGCGGTGTGGACAAACCGATGGGGAATCTGCACAAACAGACGTTCACCGAGATCTGGGCCGATCACCGTTATCGGGAGTTTCGTCGCATGGCGCTGCGCGAGAAAAAATCGCACCCGTATTTCGCAGAGATCGGCTGCCACCGGACCTGCGACAACCTGATGCACAACGAGACCGAACACGCGCGCTTCACGGCGCTCGGCGCCGAGGAGCGGGAGCACCTGGTGCGTTTTGTCGTGCGGGGCGAAGCGCGATGACGCGGCGCGTACTCATCACCGGCGGCGCGGGCTTCATTGGCCATCATCTCGCGCGGCGCATGCTCAGCGAGGGCTGGGCGGTGACGGTGATCGACAACGAGAGCACCGGTCGGCGCGAGGACGTCCCCGCCGAGTGCCGCTACTTCAAGGGCGACGTGCGAAACACCGACGACCTGCGCGAGGCGTTCGCGGACGCGCCGGACGCCGTTTTCCACATCGCCGGACAGGCGAGCAACATCAAGAGCTTCGATCGCCCGCAGCTCGACATGGACGTCAACGTGATCGGAACGATCAACGTCGTTGAGATGTGCCTGCTGCGTCGCGTGCCCAAGCTCGTGTACGCGGGTTCGATGACCGCGTACGGGCCGATGGCGACGCTGCCCGTGGCGGAAGACGCGGTGCTTGCGCCGATTTCCTACTACGGCATCGGCAAGATGGCGGCGGAGCGATTCGTGCTCGCCACCGCCTTGCGTCGCGATCTCGCCGCGCCCTTCGACGCGACCGTGTTTCGCATGTTCAACGTGTACGGTCCGGGCCAAAGCCTGACCAATCCTTACCAAGGTGTGCTGGCGATTTTCATCGGCCATGTGCTGCGTGGCGAGCCGTGCGTGATCCATGCCGACGGCGCGCAGTCGCGCGACTTCGTCTATATCGACGACGTGACCCGCGCGTGGGCCGCGGCGGCGACGCCGGGTGTGGCTTCGGGCGAGGCGGTCAACCTGGGCTCGGGGCAGGGCATCGCCGTGCGCGATCTGGTCACGCATGTCTGCCGCGTTCTCGGTCATGACGCGGATGCGTATCCGCGAACATTCGAACCGCGTCGACCGGGGGATCAGGATCATACGCGGGCCGACATCCGCAAAGCCGCCGCCGTGCTCGGATGGAAGCCGCAGGTGGGCTTTGAAGAAGGCCTGCGGCGAACGATCGACTGGGCTCGAAACGCCTCGGAACCCGTCGCCTGAACGGCGCGCCGAATCTGGCCAACCTTGTCGCGCGCTGATATAAAATCCCGTTCCACCCCTGCGGGAGTTGTGAGCCGCGCGCGGTCGGTGCGAGTCGGCCGGATCGGCGCGGATCGATCGATATGAATATCCTGGGAATCTCGGACAACCACGGATCGGGGGCGGCCCTGGTTCGAAACGGGCGTCTCGTCGCGGCCGTCAACGAGGAGCGCATCGATCGCGAGAAAAACTCGCTGGCGTTCCCGTGGGGCGCCATCGACGAGGTCCTGCGCATGGAAGGGCTCGCGCCGCGAGACATCGACCTCGTCGTCGTCGGCAGCGTGTTCACGCCGATCTTTTTTCTGCGGCTGCTTCGGCCTTTTCATCAGTTCATCAAGCGGCGCGCCAGCCAGTTCGGCCTGCTCTTCGATCTGTACATCTACTACCAGATTCTGGTCCGCAACTCGCGGCTCGCCACGCGGATCGAAACGCTCCTGTCCCGCGCGCTCTTCGGTCGGCAGTTCACCAAGCGCGGTTTCGCGTGCGAGATCCACCTGCTCGACCACCACACCGCGCATGCGTACTCGGCCTTTCTCACGTCGCCGTTCGAACACGCGACGGTCATCACGGCCGACGCGATGGGCGACGGAGTTTCGGTCACCGTCGGAATTGCGCGCGAGGGGCGCATCGAGCGGATCTGGGCACAGGACGGACGCAGCGCGTTCAACCCGTACTACTCGCGCGTGACCGAGCTGCTCGGCTTTGTTCCGAATCGCCACGAGGGCAAAGTGACGGGCCTTGCAGCCTACGGCGACGCCGAGGTGCTTAGGTCCGACTTCGAGCGCGCCGCGCACTTTCGTGGGCCGGGCTTCAATTCCTTCCGTTTCTGGCATCCCGGTTTGAAACACTACGGATTCTTTGGGAGAATCGGGCATTATTCACGGGAATTGATCGCCGCCGGCTGCCAGAGGAACCTCGAGGTTCAGATGGGCGCGTTTGTGGACCACTGGGTCCGCAAGACGGGTGTGCCCGATGTCGTGCTCGCGGGCGGGATCTTCGAGAACGTCAAGCTCAATCAGCGCATCCACGAACTCGACACGGTGCGCGCCGTGTACATCTTCCCCAATATGTCGGACGGCGGGCTCGGCGCGGGCGCGGCGCTGGCGTTCGGCGCGAATCGCCCGCGCCCCGTGGATACGATGTACCTCGGCCCCGCCTACGATCGCGACCGTATCGAACGCGCGGCGGCGGCGTCGGGACTTGTCGTTGAACGGCCCGAAGACCGGCCGGATCACGTCGCCGATCTGCTCGCGGCCGGTCATGTGATCGCGCGATTCGACGGGGCGATGGAGTATGGTCCGCGCGCTCTGGGCAACCGGAGCATTCTCTACCGCCCCGACG
The DNA here is from genome assembly GCA_020845895.1 of Deltaproteobacteria bacterium. Taxonomy (NCBI): domain Bacteria; kingdom Pseudomonadati; phylum Myxococcota; class Myxococcia; species Deltaproteobacteria bacterium. The sequence continues at coordinate 50,482 of JADLEX010000017.1, forward strand.
ACCCGAAGGTGAACGACTGGCTGAACGAGCGGCTGCGCCGGACGGAGTTTATGCCGTTCGCGCCGGTGGTGCGGCGGGAACGCGCGGCGGATTGCTTCGTCGGCGTCGACGGTGCCGAGTTCACGGCGCGCTTCATGAACATCTGTTTTGACTGCACGGACCTGATGAAACGCCTGTGCCCGGGTGTCGTGCACGTGGACGGCACGGCGCGCCCGCAGATTCTGACGCGCGAGGAAAACCCCGCTTACTACGACCTGCTGCAGCGGTTCGAGGAGAAGACGGGGTTGCCCGCGCTCATCAACACGAGCTTCAACATGCACGAGGAACCGATCGTCATGACGCCGGAAGACGCCGTGCGCGCATTCGTCGCCGCGCGGTTGCCTTATCTGGTGCTCGGCCACCTCGTGGTGAAAGGGATCGCGTGACGGATTCGCCGCGCGAAGGCGCGCCCGACACGCGGCGCGACCGGGCGCCGGACATCTTGCTCTTCTCGCCGCCGCCGTGGCTGGTCTCAGGGCCGCCGCTGGGTCTGGCGGCGTTGTCGGCGTTTCTGCGCGCCGAGGGGTGGGGCGTTCGCGTTCTGGACGGAAATGCCAAGACCTATCGGCGCAGTTCCTCCGCTTATCACAAGCTGTGGCTGTGGGATTACAGCGCGTTTTGGGAGGACGCCGAGCGCGTCGAGCGAGCGTTCGGCGATGTGCTGCGCGCACTTGCGGAGGATGCGGCGGCGATCGGTGCGCCGGTCGTGGGTGTCAACGTGGTGCACCGCAAGGAGGCCGCCGCGGCGATCTTTCTGCGCCGGTTGCGCGAGTTGCAGCCCGACGTTCTTGTGTTCGTCGGCGGCCCCGGCGCGGGCTGGCGGGAATCGCGCGACCATATGCGTCACGTCGCCGCGAACCTGATTGACGGCTTCGTGGTGGGCGAGGGCGAGATCACGTGTCACGAACTGCTGTCGCGCATCGGCCGGGGAGAATCGCCCGACAACCTGCCGGGATTCGTGACCGGCGACGAATCGGGCGAGAGCCGATTTCGCCCCGGACCGTTTCTGACCGATATGGGTCGGCTTCCCGTGCCCGACTTCGGCGACTTTGACATGACCGAGTACGATATCGATTCGCTCGTCGTCGAGTGGAATCGGGGGTGCGTCGCGCGGTGCACCTATTGCAGCATCAATGAATACTGGAACGCGTTCCGCTTCAAGTCGGCGGAGGCGGTCGCCACGGAGTTGGAGACGCTCGCCACGCGGCACGGCATTCGGCGTTTCACCGTGGTCGATCCCATGGTGAACGGGAATCCCGACCATTTGGAACGCGTTTGCGACGCCATCATCGCGCGCGGCATATCCGTCGAGTGGTCCGCGGGGTTTTCGCCCAACAAGACCGTGTCGGCCGAGGTGTTCCGCAAATTGCGCGCCGCCGGGTGCTGGAAGCTCGAATTCGGCGTCGATTCCGGTTCGGACCGCATCCTGAAGAAGATGGGAAAACGATATCGGGCCGACGCCGCCGGACAAATGATTGACGACGCTCATAACGCCGGAATCGAGGTCATGCTCTATTTGATCGTCGGATTCCCCGGCGAGACCGACGAAACGGTGGACGAAACCATCGCCTGGCTTCGCCGCCACGCGCGCGCCATCGATATGGTGCGCTCGGTGTCGAGCCTGACGATCGAAGACGGGACAGCCGTGGAACGCCGCGCGGAACTGTTCGGCATCGACGAACTCGACCGGTCGGACACGCATTGGCGTGACGACTGGAGCGCGGGCGAGGATACGCCGGCGATTCGCGCCGCCCGTGTCGAGCGCGTGCTTGCGACGATCCGCGAACTCGGGATCACGATCGAGTCGGAGCTCGTCGCCGACGGGTCGGCGTTGGCCGCGGGGCCGGACGCCTGGGCGGATACGGTGGTGGACGAGGAGTTTTTGCGCAATCACGAACGGCAGCGTCAGGCCCATGGCGGGTCCATGATGTGTTCGTCGTTCCCCGGCGGGCAGGCGGATGTTCAAGAACGCGCGTGACGCCGGATCGCTCGCATTCCCCGAGCACGTGATGATCCAGACCACGTCGCGGTGTAACTCCGCGTGCGTGATTTGCCCGTGGCCCGATACGGCGAAGGCGCAGGCGCAGGGCGACATGGACGACGCGCTTTTCGCGTCGCTCGTGGATGAGCTGAAGACCTATCCAAATCTCACGCGCGTGATGATGTACCTGATGAACGAGCCGCTGCTCGACCGGCGGATGCCGGAACGCATCGACCGCGTGCGCCGCGCGTTGCCGAACGCGGAGATCTATCTCCTCACGAACGGCATCCTGCTCGACCGCGAACTCGGGGACCGGATCATCGATTCCGGTTTGTCGTGGATTGGCCTGTCGATCCACGCGATCGACAACGACACTTATAAGAACATCACGGGGCGAGGTGATTTCGGGAAAATCCGCGACCGGCTCGAAACGTTCGTGGATCGCGCGATGGCGGCACGGGGCGGCGAGTTCGTTCAGGTCAACATCACCAAGGTGCGCCCGCTCATCGACGACGAGGAATTCGAGCGCGCGGCGAAGCACTGGCGCGATCTGGGCGTGCGCCGCGTGGACGTGGATCAGGGCTACATCAGCCGCGCGGGCAACGTGGACGTCTGGGGTCACGTGCAGGTCGATGTTCGCCGGACATCGGGATGCGGGACGCTGTGGGCCTACAAAATGGCGCACATTCTCTTCGACGGCGACGTGCTGCCGTGCTGCATGGATTGGCGACGGTCGAAGGTGCTGGGCAACATCCGCGAGGCCGGATCGCTCCTCGATGTCTGGCGTGGCCGCGGTCGAAACGCCTTCCTCGACGACCTTGGCTCGGGCGAGGAACTCCCCGAGGGATTCTTGTGTTCTCGCTGCGAGGACGTCATCCCCGCCGAGGGCGTTCACGTTGACACGCGAGCGCCGGTGCCGATCCCGACCGATCAGGTGTTCTCCCGCGTGAGGTTCGTGTCGTCCGTTGTCGAAACGCAATCCGGTACGACCCCGGCTGCCGCGACGGTCGCCACGAGAAATGGCCCATCGCGCCCGGTCGCAGCGCACACTTCGACCTCGAAACTTCACACGCTCCTGTTCAATCCGCCGCCGTGGCTGGTACATGCGCCGCCGCTGGGCATCGCGTCCATCGCGGGATACTTGAAGGCGCGCGGGCGCCGCGTGACCGTGATGGACGCCAACGTACGCGTCTATCACGACGCGCATGTCGCGGATCGCAAACTTTGGCAGTGGGAGCACGGCGAAATCTGGAGCGACGCGGCGTCGGCCGAACGACTCTTCGGCGAGAGCCTGCGTCGTCTCGCGCGCGAAGCGGCTGAAGCCGAGGTCGATGTGGTCGGCGTCAGTCTCGTGTCGCGCAAGGAAGTCCCCACGGCGATTTTCGTGCGCGAACTTCGCCGCCTGCGCCCCGGCGTGCATGTGTTCGTGGGCGGACCGAACACGAGCCACCCCGATCTGCGCGCGCACATCCGCACGATCCTCGGCGATCTGTTCGACGGGTTCCTCTATGGCGAGGGAGAGGCGGCATTCGAGAACTTGCTGGAACGCCTCGAATCCGGCGCGCCGCGGGACGGCCTGCCCGGGCTCGTCCTCTTCAACAGGACGACCGACGAAGAAATCGTGAACGAGGCGGCGGAACTGCCGAATTTGGACGCGCTCACGGTACCGGATTTCGATGGCTTCGACCTGTCACTCTATGAATCACCCGCGCTCGTGGTCGAGTGGAATCGCGGGTGCGTCGGTAAGTGCACGTTCTGCAACATCAACGACCTGTGGAAGAGCTTCCGCTACAAATCCGCGGGCCACGTCGTGAACGAACTGGCGACGCTGACCGACCGGTACAGCACGCGGGATTTCTCCATCGTCGACCCCATGGTGAACGGCGACGTCCCGACGCTGGAGGCGATCTGCGACGGGATCATCGCGCGCGGGCTCGATGTTCGCTGGGCTGCGGGGATTTCGCCGAATCGCGAGGTCGGCCCCGATTTGTTCCGCAAGATGCGCCAGGCCGGTTGCTACCGGTTGGAATTCGGCGTGGAGAGCGGATCGGACGAAATCCTGCGGCGCATGGGCAAGGATTATCGCTCGCCGCTGGCCGCTCAGATGCTCAAGGACGCGCACGACGCGGGAATCATGGTGGTGCTCTACCTCATCGTCGGGTTCCCGCGCGAGACGCAAATCGAGTTTGAGGAGACCCTCGCGTTTCTGGAGCAAAACGCCGCACACATCGATCTGATCCGCAGCGTCAATGGCCTTGTCATCATCCACGGCACGCCGATCGAGCGAAAACCGGGCAGCTTCGGAATCGCCGAGCCGAACCGCCACGAGCCGGGATGGACCACGCACTGGTCATCGGACGAGAACACGCCGGAAGTGCGCGCGGCACGCGTGCGCACGGTGGTCAAACGCCTCCGGGAACTGGGGATCGCGGTGGAATTCCAGAACACGGAAGAAGTGATGCCCCACGAGATGCGGTTCGCCGAAAAGGCGGACCGGTTGACGCGGCGGCTCGCGGCGATCGCGCAGGACTGGGGCGATCTGACCGATCGAATGAATACCCGCATCGGCGAAAACGGCGGTGCGGTGCGCGGGCGCGGGCAGCTCGCCCTGGTGCTATGCCCCGTGTGGGGCGTGGACAGCCCGCCGCTGGGACTCGCCACCGTCGCGGGCTATATGCGCGCGCGCGGTTACGACGTGGCGACGATCGACTTCAACATCGAGCTGTTCGCGCGCTCGCCCGAGCACCTCAAGCCGTTCTTCGAGGAGAACAGTTTCCGCCACTGGACTGATGAGGAGAGCTGCGCGCGGCTCGTTCGCGCCTTCGACCGCGACATCGAAAACCTCGTCGCGCGGATCGTCGATCTGAATCGCCGCGTCATCGGGTTCACCGTGTATTCGGCGAATCGCCTGTTCACGATCGAGGTCATGCGTCGCATCAAGGATCGCGATCCCGGCAAGGTGCTCGTGGTCGGCGGGCGCGGGGTGCAGACGTCGAACGAGCGGCTGCTTTTCCCGCCGGACATCGCCGACTATTTTGTGGTGGGCGAGGGCGAGGAAGCGCTCGTCGAGATCATGAACGCGGTCTTCGACGGACGCGACGCCGGCGCGATCGCGGGTGTGGACCGATTCGTGGGGGCCACCCTCGCGGGCGCTTCGCCGCGCGGGCGCATCGCCGATCTCACGACCGTCCCGCCCCCTGCTTACGACCAGTTGCCGCTCGACCTGTATCGCAACGACGAGATTCCCGTGCAGTTTTCGCGCGGGTGCGTCGCGCATTGCACCTTCTGCAACGACAACAACAAGAACACGGGCTTTCGCACGCGCCCGGGCGAGCATATGGCGCGCGAGGTCGCGCACCTGGCGCGTTCGCTCGGGCGAAAGCGGTTCCGCTTCAACGATCTGCTCATCAACGGCGACCTCGAGGTGCTGGAGCAGATGTGCGACACGCTGATTGAGGAGAACCTCGACATCCGCTGGATCGCGCTCGCGCAACCTCGCGGCGACATGAGCGACGAACTGGTGCGCAAGATCGCGCACGCCGGGTGCTACACGCTCAACCTCGGCGTCGAACACGCCTCGGACCGCGTCCTCAAGCGCATGGGCAAGGGCTTTCGCGTCGTCGACATGGAGCGCGCGCTCGGCCAGATCCGGTCCGCGGGCATCAACACGATGATCAACTTCATCGTCGGATTCCCCGGCGAGGAGGAAGAGGACGTCGACGCGGCGATCGAGTTCGTGCGCCGCAACCGCGCAAACATTTGCGGCGTCACGTCGGTCAATTCCTTCATCCTGCTCGAGGATTCTCCGATCGAGAAAAACGCGGCGAAGATGGGGATCACGTGGCCCGATTTCGCCACCCGTGATGTGAAATGGGTGTTGGGATCGAACACACCCGAGGTGCGAGAACGGCGTCTCTCCCGATTCCTCAACTTCCTCGAATCGGAGAAGATTCCCATCTGCGTGACGAATTCGCAGGAGCGCGCCGCGGATGTTTCGGTGCTGCCGCCCGCGGAAGCGGAGCCAGCGCCGGCGCAGGCGGCGCTCGTGTCGGTGCACACGTCGGGATGCGGAGATCACGACGACGGATTCGATCCCGCGAAGGGTGAGCCGCGCTTCGAGGTCGTGCCGCATTCGGCGACCGACGTGCTGCTCATCAAGTGTCCCGTCTGGGGCGTCGATGTCGCGCCGCTCGCGATCGCCTACCTCGCGCAGTGCTGCCGCGAGGCGGGGTTCTCGGTGCAGGCGCTCGATTTGAATGTGAAGATCCACAACCGCTGCCACGATCGCGGCCTGTGGCGGATGGATCGGTACAAGGAGTGGGCCGACCCGGCGCATTTCCCACTTACGTATGCGTCGCTGTGGGAGCTCACGGAACACTACCTGAAGCAGATCGCCGCGCACCCCGCGAAGGTCATCGGGTTCTCGACGTGCACCTCGAACTGGATGTTCACGATCGAGACGACGAAGCGACTGAAAGCGATGTCGCCGGACAAGGTGATCGTGCTCGGCGGGCCGGGCGTGACCAACAGCTTCGAGGCCGAACAGCTCCATCCCGACCAAGCGGACTACGTGTTCTTCGGCGAGGGCGATCTCGGGTTTCCGACGCTGGTCGAAGCCGTGAAAAACGGCCGCGAACCGGAGGGCATCAAGGGTCTCATCCGCGTGGGATCCGGCTTCACCTACGCGACGGTCGAAAAAGCCATCGTGGAGCGCGGCATCACGATTCCGAATCCCACGATGGAAGAGTTGAACCTGTGGGAATACTCGGGGACTGCCGTTCCGCTGCTTGGTAGTCGAGGATGCGTGCGCCGTTGCACCTTCTGCAACGACCACCACATCTACCAGAAGTATCGCCACCGCCCCGCCAAGGAAATCTTCGAGGACATGGAGTGGCACGTCCGCAATCGCGGCGCGGTGCATTTCACGTTTCTCGACCTGCTCATGAACGGGCACATGAAGGTGCTCGAGGAGTTCTGCGACCTCATCATCGCGGCGGGCTATCAGGTGGCGTGGGGCGGGCAGGCGATCATCCGCAAAGAGATGACGCCGGAGATCCTGGGCAAAATGGCCAAGGCTGGCTGCAAGAGCATCGTGTACGGCATGGAGAGCTTCAACGACAAGGTCCTGCGCCTCATGCGCAAGTACTACACGCAGGACCTCGCGAAGCGCGTGCTGACCGACACGATCGCCGCCGGTATCGAGCCGATCATCAACATCATCTGCGGGTTCCCGGGCGAGGGCATCGAGGAATTCGAGGACACGTACAACTTCATCCGCGACCACCGCGAGATCATCGGGCAGGTCGCGTCGGTCTCTCCGTGCCTCATCAACCTGGGCAGCGAACTGTTCGACCGATGGGAAGAGTTCGGCGTCGTGTTCCCCGAAAACGACGGCAGCGTGAAGTGGTACACGCAGGACGGCACGAACACGTACGAGGAACGCCTGCGCCGCATGATGCTCGTGACCGAGTTGCTCGCGGGTCGCGACATGAACATCCACACCGTGAACATCTATGACAAGGGCGATCGCGACGTGCGCCTCGCGCGAGACGCGGTTGCGCGCGAAGCCGCGAAGAACGGGAAGTCGAGTGACGCGGTGATTGCGCCGGACGCGCAAAAGCCGCGGACGGAGCACGCACGGCCCGAACGCACGGATGCAGTGCTCGCATTGATGCCGCCGTGGGGGGTGAACTTTCCTCCGTTGGGGATCGCGTCGCTAGCGACCGCCACGCGCGAACGCGGCCATGGCGTGCTTGTGCGCGATCTCAATGTCGAGGCGTGGGCGTCGTGCGGGGAATACCTGCAAACCTGGTGGGAGCCGGAGAATCTGAAGTACTGGGCCCCGGGCGGGCGGCTCAACGAGATCAGCGCGTTCCTGGTGCCGCTCGTCTCCGAATTTGTGAACGAGGTCGCCGCCGCCAAGCCTTTAGTCGTGGGGCTTTCGACGAACGAGTCGAACATGCCCTTTGTCCTGCGCGTAGCGCGCCGGATTCGCGAGCGGTTGCCGAAAACGCTGATCGTCCTCGGCGGGCCGGGCATTGTCTGGCCGGTCGATCGCGATAAGTGGACGAACGAGGTGTTCGACGCGTACCTGATCGGCGAGGGCGAGGAGCACTTCCCCGCGCTGATCGAGGCGATCAAGGCCGGAACCGATCCGCGCGAGGTCGCCGGGGTCGAGTGGCGCGGTGACGAACGGCGCGTCATACCCGGCGCGGATCTGATCGTGCGCGATCTCGATGCACTGCCGACTCCGCTTTTCGATGACTTTCCGCTCGATCTTTACCGCACGCCGAAGATTCCGCTGACGATCGGGCGCGGCTGCCCGAACCGCTGCACGTTCTGCAATGACCCGAAGATCACGCCGAAGTATCGCTACCTTTCGGCTGAGAAGGTTGTGGCCCAAATCCGGCTGTATCAGGAGCGCTACCGCGCGCACGAGTTCCAGTTCAACGATCTCATCCTGAACGCGCACATCAAAAACGTCCGGCGCTTCGCGCAACTCGTGATCGAAGCGGGACTGCACATCGCGTATTCCAGCCAGGCGATCGCGAAAAAGAACCTCGATCAGCCGACGCTCGATCTGCTGGCGAAATCCGGCTGCACCAGCCTGGTGTTCGGCATCGAGAGCTTCTCCGACGCGGTGCTCGCCGCGATGAAGAAAGGCTACACCGCAGATGAAGCTCGCGGGGTGCTGGAGCGGTGCAAGGCGGCGGGCATTCAGGTCATCGTCAACCTCATTGTCGGCTTCCCCGGCGAGACGGATCTGGAACTCACCGAGACGATGGAGTTCCTGCGCCGAAACCGACATCTGATCGACGGCATCTCGGCGCTCTCGACCTGCATCGTGACGGCGCAATCCGATCTGGAGCGACACCCGGACAAGTACGGAATCGTGCTGCCGAAACCCGAGCATTGGTGCCAGTGGTACACGGTCGACGGCAAGAACACCTACGAGATCCGGGCAGAGCGCCTCGCGCGACTGACGACGCTGACCGAAGACCTCGGCCTGTCCCGGAACATGACGAACCGCTACCTCGAGGTCGTCCAGGCCGAGGGGGCGTGACGCCCGCGATTCGGCTCAAGTTCGACCGCGCATTCTCCGATGAATGAACCGGATGCAACACCTCCGACGCACCCGTCTCTACCTCGTTCGCCACGGCGCGACCCCGTACAACCTCGTCCATCAGATCGCCGGATCGACGGACGTGGAACTCGGCGACCAGGGCCGCGCGGATCTCGCTCGGCTTCGCGAGGCGCTGGACGCGGTCGCGCTGGACGCGGTGGTCGCCAGTCCGCAAAGACGCGCGGCGGAGACGGCCCGGATTTTGGTTGGGGGGCGCGGCCTGCCCGTCGTATGGGCGCCGGAACTTCGCGAACGCGATTTCGGACGATGGGAAGGTAGGACGTTTCAGGACATCATCGACGAGCAGCCCGACGGCGGCGCGTCGATCATGCGCGGACCTTTCGTCGCGAAATTCGACGTGGCGGAGAAGGACGGAGTCTTTGTTCCTCGGGTGCGTCGGGCAATCTTCGAGAAAATCATCGAACGTTTTCGGGACCGGGACGTGCTCGTCGTCAGCCACGCCGGCGTGCTGATGATGGCGACGGCGATCCTGCTCGGGCTCGACCCCACGACGGACTTCGCGACGTTTCGTATCGACAACGGCGGCGTCACGCGCATCGACTGGTACGACGGCGTACCGCACGTGGGATATCTCAATCGGCTTGTGAGCGTGTCGGGCGGCGTGTTATGACATGACCTCGCTCGCGGGGCGGGTTTTCCCGTGACCGCGCGGCGATGAACGCGAGTGGAGAATGGACCGAACGGTTATCGACAATATCCGCAAGTACGCGGTGAAACTGCGCAAGGACCCTGAGCAGAAGGTGCACGCGCCGCTCGCGGACGGCTATCGGCGCGTGGGACTCACCGGTGACGCCATGGACACCGCGTCTCGCGGGCTCGAGCTGTTTCCCAGTTACCTGCTGTGCCGCGAGGTGCTCGGCCGACTGCTGATGCGCATGGGCCGGCTCGCCGACGCGCGCGAGCAGCTCGAAAAAGTCCACGCGATCGTCAAGGACAACACCGAACTCAACCGCGCGCTCGGAAAGCTCTATCTCCAACTCGAGGATGAGGAGCACGCGCGCCCGCTGCTCGAATCGGTGCTCGCCAAGGACCCCTTCGATTTCGAGATCCGAAACCTGCTCACGTCCGAAAGCAAGCGCCGTCTCGGCGACGAGGCCGCGAAGGTCTATGAAAAGGCGGTGGAGGAGGGCGATCAGGACACGATCGACCTGTTCAACGCAAGGCCGAAGACGCGCCGCACGATCGACATCGACCAGATTCTCGCGGAAGACGTGGGACCGGTCGCGCCGGTCGAGAAGCGGGTGCGTGCAACCGATCACATGCTCGACGGGCTGGAAAACGTCGAGGATTCCATCGAGGCCGAAGCCGACAAGATCATGGCGACGCTCGACGAGCACGAATCCCGCGAGCGCGACGACATTTACTCGGCCTACCGGCGCGAGCACCGCGACGCTTACGACGGAAAGGAAAAGGACCTCCACTCGGCCGCGGTGGCGGCTCAGATCCACATGGAGGTTTCCTTGATCGAAGAGGCGCTGCACCTCGTGCGCAAGCTGCGTCGAGACGAACAGGCGGACGCCGAACTCGGCGATCTGGAAAAGCGACTGGGCGAGGCGCTGGAGATCAAGGAGACGGAGCTTGACCGCGTCGAATCCGTCGATTGGGTCGCGGACCAATAAGCCTTCGCCGGTGGTTACGCTTCGCGTGTAACTTTCATGGGACTCACGAATCGCGGCGCAAGAAAAACGGGACCGGCCAAACCGGTCCCGTCGTGAACTCCTCATACAACCCGATCACACACCTTCGTCCTCGCCCTCGCGCGGCGCGTAGTAGTCCTGCGGCACCTCGGTGAGCAGGCAGCCCGGCGTGTCGCCGATCAGGTCCGTGCGGCCGATCTCCTTGAGCGCCTCATACACGAAGTGCGCGTTCTCCGGACGGTAGTAGTTCATCAGCGCGCGCTGGAGCTTGCGTTCGCGGAACGAAAGCGGGCGATACATGTGGTCTTCGTCCACGGGGTCCTGCCCCGTGTACGCCATGCACGCGCTCGCCGTGCCGGGCGCCGGAACGAAATCGAGGATGTAATTCGACTTCAGCCCGAACTCGTCCATGAACATGGACGTCTCGAGCGCGTCGTCCATCGTCGACCCCGGATGCGACGCCATGAAGAACGGCACGACCTCGGTGTCGTCGAGCATTTCAAACTTCTCGAAGACCTTGTGCACGCGCTCGAAGAACCTCCGTGTCGTACCCGGCTGGTATTTGCGGATGCGGCGCGTGACGGCGTCGTTGACGTGCAGCGGCGACGGCTTGAATTTGCCGTGCGTGAATCGCGTGAGGAGCAGTTCCTCGAGCTCGGGCCCGTGCGCCTCGGTTTCGAGCAGGTCGTAGCGGAAGTTCGACGAGATGTACGCTTCGTCCACGCCCTCGAGGTCGAGCACGTTCTTGAGCAGTTGCAGATACGGTCCCTGGTCGGCGTTGAGTTTCTCGCACTTGTCCGGGAACGTGCACGACGCGCGCTGGCACGATTCGCCGCCGCCGTTGGCGTCGGTCATCTTGGAGCACGTCAGCCGGTACGCGTTGCCCACGGGCCCACCGATGTTGCTGATGACGTTTCTGAAGTAGTGGTAGCCGGTCATCGTGCGCGCTTCCTCGAGGATCGATTCCTCCGAGCGCGAGGTCACGTATCGGCCCTGGTAGGCGTGGTGCGTGCAGAAGCTGCATCCGGCCGGGCAGCCTCGATGCGACACCAGCGAAAATTTGATCGTCTCGAAGTTGGGAATCGGCCCCTGCTTCTTGTACTTCGGGTGCGGCGTGCGCACGAACGGCAACGTGAACAGCTCGTCGAGTTCCGCCGTGGAGAGCGGGATCTGCGGCGGATTGACGACGATGGTGCCCGCGGCATGCTCCTGAGTCATCGGTTTGGCGAAGTGCGGATCGACGTTGCGCAAATCGATGCGGGACATTTGGTAGAACGCCGCGCGGTCGGCGGCGACGTCCTCGAACGCGGGCAGGGGAATCGCGTCACGGACGCTGTTCGCCGTCTCGCCGAGGGGCAGCCGCCACACCACGCCGCGAATGTCGCGGCACTGTTCGACGCCGCCGCCGTGTTTGAAGATCGCCGCGATCTCGCGAAACGCCTTCTCGCTCTGGCCGTACGCGATCAGGTCGGCCTCGCCCTCGATCAGAACGCTCGGCTTCACCTCGTCGTTGTGGAAGTCGTAGTGCGCGAGGCGGCGCAGCGTGGACTCCATGCCGAACTGGATGACCGGGCAGTCGGGATACGCCTGCTTGGCGCACCGGGCGTACACGATCGCCGCGTGATCGGGTCGTTTGCCCGGCAGGCGCCCCGCGCTGTAAAAGTCCTGCTTTCGCGGACGCTTGGTCGGCGAATACTTGTTCATCATCGAGTCCAGGACGCCGGCCGTGACGATGAAAAACGCGTTGGGCCGACCGAGCTGCATGAAGTCGATCAGCCGGATGTCGTTGGGCTGCGCAATGATGCCGACGCGCATGCCCTCCGACTCGAGCAGGCGCGCGATCATGGCGTCGTCGTGCGCGGGATGATCGATGTAGGCGTCGCCGGTGATGAGCACGACGTCGCAGGTGTCCCACTCGAGGCGCTGCATCTCGTAGCGGGACATGGGCAGGAACAGTTTTCTTCGATCCATAAACTCCATCATCGCTCGTCACCTTTCCTCAACGTGTTGCAGGAGGCCGGCTACGCCTCCGCATGGATCGGCACCCGTCCGATCCCAACCGGGCCCGCGGCCAGCGGGTCCTCGACAAACCGTGTGACCAAATCCTTCGCGCAGACGAGGGCGTCCGCGAGCGATTTCCCGAGTGCGAGCCCGGCGGCCAGCGCCGACGCAAAGACACACCCCGTACCGCGCACCGGAGATCCGGCGCGGCGCGGCGAGGCCAGGCGGCGGTGCGTTGCGCTGTCGTACCAGTGATCGACGGACTCGTCGCCGTCGTCGTGCCCGCCCTTGATGACGACGTTTCCGGCGCCGGCGGCGAGCAGCCGGTTCGCGACCGCGTCGCGGCTCTTTTCGTCCGTGATCTTCATTCCCGCGAGCGCCTCCGCCTCCGGCCGGTTCGGCGTGGCAACAAATGCGATGGGCCACAGGGCGTCCAGCAGTGCCGCGCGACCATCGTCATCGACGCGCGCGCCGCCCGAACTCGTGGCGAGAATCGGATCGAGGACCACACACAGCTCCGAACCGACCTCACGGACCGCCTCAGCCACGGCGAACGTATTCTCGGCGCCGCCGAGCATGCCGATCTTCACCGCGCCGATCCGAAACGACGCGAGCGCGGCATCGATCTGCGCGCGTACCGCCGCGGGCGACGCGGCGTAGTCCCCATGCCACCGCCACGGCGTCTGCGCCGTGAGGGTCGTCGCGACGGGGCATGCGTGCACGCCCAGGGCATGCGCCACGCGCACGTCGAGCGCGAGCCCCGCGCAGCCGCTGGGGTCGAGTCCGCCGATCACGACGATCGCTGGGCGGTCGATGGGTTTTTCGAATTCTTTCTCGCTGCGCGTAACCGTGGGACGCCCTCTATCTTGCTTTCCCGAAACCCGATTTTCGTCACCACGACGCATCGCCCGCACCGGGCGATGCGCCGCGTTTCAAGCCGCCGTCGGGGCGGCTCCATGGCGCGATTCATCCGCATGCGCCTGCTCGAAAAACGTCCGCGTGCGTTCGAGCAGCGTCGCTTCATCCGTCATCTCGTGCAGCTCCCGGCGCAACTCGTGCGATCCCCGGAGCCCCTTGGAATACCAGATCAGGTGTTTGCGGATGTCGAGAATCGCGCGCGAACCGCGGTGCTCGACCATGCCGAGCCAGTAACGATGAAACACTTCCCACTTTTCGCGCGGCGTGGGCGACGCCGGAACCGGCCGTCCCTCGAACGCCGCTTTGACCTGGGCGATCAGCCAGGGATTGCCGAATACGCCGCGGGCGAGCATCACCCCGTGACAGCCGGTCCGGCGGACCATCTCCACCGCGTCTTGCCAGGTCATGATGCCGCCGTTGCCGAGCACGGGAATCGATACGGCTTCGACCACGCGGGCGATGTGTCGCCAGTCGGGCGTGTCGCCGTAACTCTGAGAGCGAAAACGCGCATGGAGCGTCATGCCGTCCGCGCCTTCGCTTTCGATGATGCGGGCGATCTCGACGGCGTTTTCGCTCGCCGAGTCCCATCCCGCGCGAAACTTGACGGTGAAGGGCAGATTGGGAATCGTGCGGCGAATCGCCGCGATGCAGGCCCGCGCACGCTCCGGCTCGCGCAGGAGCCCCGAGCCCGAACCGTTACCCACAACTTTACGCGCGGGGCATCCCATGTTGAGATCGACCAGATCCGCGCCAAGGTCAGCGGCGATACCCGCTCCCACGGCGAGGGCATCGGGATCACAGCCGAAAAGCTGAATGGCGTACGGGTGTTCGCCGACCTCGGTCGCGAGCACGCGCACCGACGAAGGCCGTGCGCGACCACGCTGATAGGCTCGAAGCGCCTGACCGGCGACCATCTCGCAGAAGGTCAGATCCGCGCCGAACTCGCGCGAAATCCGTCGAAATGGCAAATCGGTGACACCGACCATGGGCGACACGGCCACGCCGGCCCCCAGATCGAGCCCCTTCAGGCGCAATCGACGAGGAACTTCGCTCAGAAACATTGAAAGTTCTTCTACCTCAGGATGACCGAAATTGCCATAGTTCCTTGGTGAATTTCCCCAATAACGGCCGGTGAGGGGACTCCGTGAGCTTCCAAACGCTTCAAAAGTTCCGAAGCCTGTGTTTTGGGAAGGGCGAAGAGGAGCCCGCCGCTGGTCATCGAGTCCGCCAAGGCGAAGCGAAGATTCGCCGACACGGCCTCGTCGAATTGAACCGCGTCGGCGACGAAATCGCGATTACGTTTTGTGCTGCCCGGCACGATGCCTTGATCGATGAATTCGAGCATTCGCGGCATCAGGGGAACCCGCGAGGCGAAGAGCGTCGCGGCGACTCCGCTGCCCACGACCATCTCCCTGAGATGGCCGAGAAGCCCGAATCCGGTCACGTCCGTACAGGCGTGGATGTCGAGCCCCTGCGCCGCGTTTCTCGCGAGCGCATTGAGCGACGTGGTGACCGAAATGATATTCTCGGTCACAGACTCGTCGGCGAGACCTTTTTTAACCGCCGTCGCGAGCACGCCGACGCCGACCGGTTTCGTCACCACCAGCGCGTCGCCAGGCCGCGCCCCGACGTTTCGCCAGATGTTCTTCGGATCGACGAGGCCGGTCACCGACAGACCGTACTTGGGTTCGCGGTCATCGACGCTGTGCCCGCCGATGATCGCCACACCGGCCTCGGCCGCGATGTCCGCTCCGCCGCGCAGAATCTCGGCCATCATGTCGAGCGGGAGTTCGAACTCGGGGAATGCCATGATGTTGAGCGCGGTGATCGGCACGCCGTTCATGGCGTACACATCGGACAGGCTGTTCGCGGCGGCGATGCGCCCGAATTGGAACGGGTCGTCAATGATCGGCGTGAAAAAGTCGACCGTCTGCACCAGCGCGCGGCCATCGTCGAGCAGGTACACCCCGGCGTCGTCGCTGGTGGAGTTGCCGACCAGCACATGCGCGTTGACCGCCTGCGGCACGCGTGCGAGCACCGACGCCAGGGACCCCGGCGAGAGCTTGCAGGCTCACCCCGCGCCGTGCGCGAGCATGTCGGTCAGACGCTTCTTTCTTTCCGGACCGGTTGGACTTTCGTCGTTCACGTTTCGAAAATTCCTTTTAGGTGCCCGCGCCGCGCCGTTCGCTGAGCGCAAGCACCGATAGCGTAACGAAACGCGCCCGCAATGAAAAGCGGACTCTTCAGGATTCGTGAGCCCGACGGGCGCACCAGATCGGAAATTTCTGTAACATAACGGCATGCGCCTATGGCTTCTCAATCCGCCGTCGCCGCGCGGCGAGCGCTTCATGCGCGAGGGACGATGCACGCAGCGTTCGTCAATTTGGGGCACGTTGTGGCCGCCGGTGACGCTGGCCTATCTGAGCGCGATCGCGAAATCCGCCGGTCACGACGCGACACTCGTCGATGTGCCGGCGAAGTCGATGAGCGTTGCGGCAACGCAATTCTCCATCCGACGCCGCGAGCCCGATCTGTGCGTGGTCGCGGTGTCGACGCCGAGTTACGCCGACGACATGGACGCGATTCGGCATCTCAAGAACGCGTCACCTTCGACACGATTCGCCGCGATCGGCGTACATGCGTCCGCGCGCGACTCCGAGGTGCTCTCCGACTGCCGCGCCCTCGACTTCGTGATGCGCGGCGAGACCGAGGGCACCATCCTGCCGCTGACTAACGGCATCGCACGTGGCGAATTTCGCGATATCGCCGGGCTCACCTGGCGGGACGGCGACGGCGTCCTGCGCAATCCCGATCGCGACACCGTCACCGATCTCGATGCGCTCCCGATGCCCGACTGGAGCGACGTCGGTGCGCGCGATTATCGACTGCCGCTTTCCCGTCGGCGCTTCCTGTGTCTCTCGCCGCATCGCGGTTGTCCGTATTCGTGCTCGTATTGCACTGCGCCCGCGCATTACGGCCACCGAGTCCGCAAGCGAAGCGTCGAGAATGTCGTCGCGGAACTCCGGCGGAACGCCACCGAATCGGGGGTGGTCGATCACTTCATGTGGGCGGATACGTTCACGATCGATCGTGCCTACGTGATGGAGTTGTGCCGGGCGATCGTCGATTCCGGCCTGCGCGTGCGCTGGACGTGCAACAGCCGCCTCGACACGGTCGATGAGGAGATGATGGCCGCGATGGCCGCGGCGGGATGCTGGATGATGAGCTTCGGCATCGAGTCGCCCGACCCGGTCGTCCTGCATCTCGCGAACAAGGACCCGCGCACGCGCGATCGCAAGGACCTGTATGCCCCGCTCGCCACGGCGCGCAGGCTCGGCATTCGCACCGTCGCGCATTTCATTCTCGGCCTGCCCGGCGACACGCCGGACACGATTCGGCGCACGGTGTCCTTCGCGCGGTCGTTACCGCTCGACTTCGCGCAGTTCTACGCCGCCGCGCCCTTCGTGGGCTCGCCGCTTCACGAACAGGCCGAGCGAAACGGCTGGCTGTCGCCTTCGACGACGTTTGCGCGCATGGACCAGTCCCGTGCGTCGCTGAACCTGCCGGGGCTGCCCGCGCGCGAGGTCGAGCGGGTCCGCCGCCTCGCTCGCCGGTGGTTCTACGCGAGTCCGGCGCGTGCGGTCCGACTGGCGACCTTGATGACGGCTCAAATCGCCCCGCGCATTCGGGGTCTCTTCGAACGTTCGCTTGTTCGCGGGCGCGGGACTGTGTTTGAATGACGTCTCTCGGTGCTCATGACATGCAAGGGGGGTGAGGACGTGTTGGAACGAATGTGGGTGATGCTTCTTGCGATGGCCATGCTGTTCGCGGGGTGCGGCGACGACGACGACGATTCGGCCTCATCGGGCGATGATGATGTCGCGGACGACGATGTTTCGGACGATGACACCGACGACGATGTCTCCGACGACGATGCGACGGACGACGACGCCGACGACGACGCCGACGACGATGTCCCGCCGCCTCCGGGATGCGACACGCTGACCGAGGGCCTCAACTCGATCATGGTCGATGGGCGTCCACGAAGCTTCTACCTCGATCTCCCGGACGGCGTGGCCGAGAGCTGGCCGTGGCCGGTGGTCTTCAACTGGCACGGCTTCGGCGACACCGCCGCGAACATGCGCCAGCTCGTCCAGAGCTTTGTGAACGGTCCCGACTACACCTTCATCGGCGTCACGCCCGAGGATTCGTCGATGCTGCTTGACTGGGACATCATCGACGGCGCGGGCCCGAACAACCGCGAGGTGCTGCTCTTCGATGCACTCATCGAGGAGATCGACACGTGCTACGGCGTCGATTGGGACCGCGTGCACTCCATCGGGTTTTCGCTGGGCGGCGCGATCTCGGATCTGCTCGGCACCGTGCGCGGCGATATGATCGCGTCCATCGCGACCTACTCGGGCGGCTACGCATCGAATCCGCTCAACGCGTTTCCGTACGCGATCGCCAACTGGCCGGATCTGACGACCGAAAATAAGTACGTCGAGATGCGCGTTCACGGCGGCGTGCTCGACTGGATGATTATGCCCTTCGGCCAGTACGGCGAGAACGACGCGCCGTTTCTGAACGAGCGCGGCCACGATTACGTGGAATGCGTCCACCCGTACATCCACAACATGGGCACGCTTTTCATGGGTCCCGATACATTGCTCCGCTTCTTGGCCGATCACCCGTACGGAACCCAGCAGACGGTTTACGACACGGGGTTTCCGGAAGGGTATCAGGACACCTGCGTCGTGAATTTCGCGCAGTAGTCCAGTCGGATCGCGCCGAAGCGCTCAGGCGCCGCGCAGCATCACGAGCGTCATCTGAAAGCGCCGGCAGGCGTGCAGCGCGTGCGGGATTCCTGCGGGCATGAGGATCATCTGTCCCGCGTGCACGCGTTGCGTCTCGCCGCCGATGGTGATGTCGCATTCGCCGTCGGTAATCTCGACCAGCGCGTCGAAGGGAGCGGTGTGCTCCGAGAGTCCCTCGCCCTCGTCGAAGGCGAACACGGTGACGTTGCCCACGGCGTTTTTGTGGACGATGCGGCTCACCACCGCGCCGTCGGCGTATTGGACCAGATTCGCGCGTTCCACGGGCACTCCCGGTGGAACTCGTCCGCGATCGGATTTCGCGTCACTCATGTCCAACCCCCTTCCAGCTGCCGGCGATGGCGGCATGGAACGCGGCCAACAGGACGCGCGCCCGCGGCTCGTCCATGCCCCGATGATGATACACGCCGTAGAGGAGCTGTGTCTCCTCGCGCAGATAGACGGGGAGCTCCACGAGCGTGCGTACGATCTCCTCGTCGGTCACGCCCACCTGCTCGGGCCGGTATGCGACCTGCACGGATTCCAGAAAATTGACGATCCGGTCGACCGGCTGCCCCTGATACAGAGACGTCAGCAGCACAGCAAGGGCGATCAGTTCGCCGTGGAGGAAGTGGCGCCGCGTGATCGACTCCAGGCAATAGGCGAAATAGTGCTCCGATCCCTCTTCCGGGCGACTGTTGCCGTTCAACTCACACAGTCGGACTTCTTCGGTATAAAGATCGCCGAGGAGGCGAATTGCGGACTCGTTGCAATCGCGGATGTCCTCGGCGGCGGCGAAGAGTCGCTCCAGAAGCGCGCGGGATTCGTCCGCCCGTGAAGTGTCAAAGCGTTCGCCGATTTCCCGTTCGGCGAGCTTCCAGTCCCACGGCGCGGTGTGGATCGACAAAATGTCGCCGATCCCCGCGCGGTTGAGCGGCTTGGGTGCGCGCTCAACCAGATCGAAATCGACGAGCAGATGACGCGGATACACCTCGCCGAGGTAACGCACGCGGTGATTCACGCGCACGCCCACGGCTTTGGTGAACGCGGCATCGACCGACAGGATCGACGGCATGAGCACGAGGTCGGCGCCGGTGCGCCAAGAATACATTTTCGCTGCGTCGCAGGCCGACCCGCCGCCGATGCCGAACACGGCCTTCGCGCGAGCCGTCCGCTCGATGCGAGCTTCGATATGGCTTTGCTCCATCGAGTCGGGGATGACCACCTCCGCCGGCGGGCGCGAAAACGCGGGCTCGACGAGTCCCCACGCCTCGGGCGCGCAGAACACCACGCAGTCGTCTTTCAGATCGCGCTCAACGGTCGACAGCAGGTTTCGACCGTAATGGGGCAGGGCTTGTCGGGGCATATTCAACGGGGGCCTCGGTGCGGTGGTTCATGCCATCAACGACCTGTTTTACGAAATATGACACTGACTGACAATTCGCAAAATCGCCGATCTTCGCGCGCCGACGAGGTCAGGCAGCATGGCGAAACCGTGATCGGCGTGTGTCTTGCGGGAAACAAGTCGCACGGGGAGGGGGATGGATCGTCGTGCGGACCGGAAATCCGCTAAACTAACCGCCATGCCTGAGTGGAGTTTGATCGGAGGTCTGTCGTGAGCGCGTTCCGTTTCGTACGGCATTTGATGGTGTTCGTGGTCTTCTTCGCCTGTCTGGCGTCCTGCGCAGACGACGATGATGACGACGATTCCGGGAGCGCGGGTACAACGGATGATGATACCGCAACCGACGATGACGCGTCGATCGACGACGACACGTATCCCTGCCCCAACGACGACGCCTGCTCCGCGGACCAGGTTTGCCGAGACGGCGCATGCCGCGATCCGATCTACCCCGCGATCAACCCCATCGCCTATCGCCAAGTAACTGCCGACGACCCGGACGAAAACATGATCGTCAACGGTCGACTGATCCGACCGGCGGGCGAAAGCGTCCTGCTCGGCACCTTTCCGACCCGCATGGCCGTCCATCCCTCGGGAAACGTGATCGCGGTCAACGAAAACGGGTTCGGCACGGTCACGGACCCGGACGACTGGGAGGACAAGCGGCACCTGCTGCGGATCCTCGACTCCGAAACGCTCGACGTACTGCGGACCGTCCCGATGCCGGGGCGTTCGATGTATATCGGCCTGCGTTACTCGTCCGACGGCGGACTTCTGTACGTGTCGGGAGGCCAGGACGAATCGGTGCACGTATTCGATTCGACGAATCCGACGGACCCCGAGTTCGAGCGCAGCATCGCCACGCCGGGCTGCTACTCGGCCGATCTCGCGATCGACGAGAGCGAAAACATCCTGTACGTCAGTTGCGACCCCACGTCCCAGATCATGACGGTGGACCTCGACACCGACCTGGTCGTCGACACGCGAGCGATGGGACTGCGACCGTACATGCTCGCCCTGTCTCCGGACGGTTCGCGTTTGTTCGTCGGCAACTGGGCCTCCATTCACCAGAAAACCGTGGGCGATCCCGTCCACGTGATCGATACCGCGAGCGGGGAACTGATCGAGTCCGTTCACGTCGGTCTCGGTCCCGAGGGAATGGTGTTTTCCGCGGACGGACAGAGCCTCTACGTCGTGTGCAACCGTTCCGACGAGGTCGCCGAGATCGACGTGGCGACGCTGCAGGTCATCCGCACGATCCCGCTTTACGAGGGCGCCGGGAACCTGACCGGGCTCTCCCCCACGTTCGCCGCACTGTCGCCCGACGGCGACACGCTCTATGTCTCCGGTGCCGGAGACAACGCGATTGTGCAGGTCGACCTGCCCTCGGGCGAGGTCGCCGGACGGATCCCCACCGAGTGGTATCCACTCGATGTCGCGATTTCCCCGGACGGCGAATCGATTTACGTGCTCAACGGCAAGGGACGCGGCGACGGACCGACGGAATACGAGGGAGAAGGTTTTCCTTCGGAAAACCGCGACCAGATCGGGCGCCAGCTCTTCGGATCGATTTTTCAGATCCCGGTTCCGGATGCGTCCACGCTCGCCGAGTACACGCAGGCCGTGCGCGACAACAACACGCGCCAGTCGCTCTACTTCGACTTCTCGAACGGCAACGACACGCCGGTGCCTTCTCCGGGTGAACCACGGGAATCGCCGATCAAGTACGTGTTCCTCATTCTCAAGGAAAACTTTTCCTTCGACTGCGCGTACGGAGATTTCGAACCCGTCAACGGCCGCGCCGACTACACGCTGTGGGACGAGACCATCGTACCCAACCAACGCAGGCTCGCCCGCGAGTTCACCATTCTCGACAACTTCTACGCGGACGCGGAGAGTTCGGTGGACGGTCACCAGTGGGCCGCGGCGGGGATCGAACCGGACTTCATGGAGAAGAGCTGGGTGCTCAACTACGCCGGTTACGGCCTCCCGTCCTCGGTCACGAGCCTTTCGCCCGGCGCCATGCCGGAGTCGCTGCTCTTTCTTCCGCACCTGATCGAGAACGGACTCTTCGTTCGCGCTTACGGCGGTTTCGACAACTTCGGACTCCAATCGGTCAATCGCTATCGGCGTAACATCGCCCTCTGGTATCCCCAGTTCATCACGCAGAACTTCAAGGACGAGGACCGGGCGCGCATCTTCATCAAGGAATTCGAGTCGCGGGTCGAAAGCGGCACCGTGCCGACGCTCTCATACATCTATCTGCCCAACAACCACGCCTTCGGTCTGTCGATCGGCGCGCTCACGCCGCAAAGCTGGATCGCGGACAACGACGTCGCGGTGGGCATGGTGGTGGATGCAATCTCCCGGAGCCCCGTCTGGCATCAGAGCCTCATCATCGTCTTCGAAGACGACTCCCAGCACGGGTTCGATCATGTCGATCAGCATCGCTCTCCCGTCCTCGCCATCGGGCCGTGGGTGAAGCGTGGCTATGTTTCCAGCGTGGCTTACAGCATGCCCAACATCCACAAGACCGTGGAGCTGATTCTGGGCGTCGATCCGATGCATCGTTTCGACGGCCTCGCGACCGGCATGTACGATCTGTTCGTCGCCAGGAAGGACACGACTCCTTTCGACCACGTCGAACGACAGTATCCCGACACGGTTTTCGAAGGTCCGAAAAGCGCGCTCACGGATCTCTCATCGCAGCTCGATTGGGCGGACATCGACCGAAATCCGCGAGCGGCGGAACTCTTCTGGCGCTATGTCCGTGGCACCGATCCGCCGACGCGCAAGGCGACTTTCCGCGTGGTGGACGACGATTAGGTCAGCGGTTTGTCGCGGAATCTCTCGCCGAATTTCGCGCGCAGGAAGCGCTCCTCGCGGCGAATGCGCCACGCGATCGCCGCGGCGAGTCCGGCGAGCGTGATCCATGTCCACGTCAGACGAAACGCGAAGATGAGGCCGAGCGCCACGGCGAGATTGCCCCAGTAGATGGGGTGCCGGACGTACGCGTAGGGACCCGCGTGAATGATCGTCTGATCGGGCCGGTCGTTTTGCGCCGTGGGTGCGTAGTTTTTTCCCAGGTGTCGCTTCGCCCAGAACGTCCACGCGAACGCGACGACGACGAGGGCTTCACCGAGGTGCGTGTCGATCCCGCTTGGGAGCGAATTCATCCGCGAGATCTCGGTCAGCATAGCCGCGAGAAATACGGAGAACGCGACGAGGATCGCCCAGTAAGTGGGATCGGTCGGCGGCGGTTCGGCCAGTCCGCGCGGGCCGCGCATGAACAGGAGCGTCCGAAAGTGCAGCACGATGGCGAGCGCGGCGATGACGGCGAGGATCTTGGCGAAGGCGATCATGCCCCGAACTTGTAACACACCTGTCACGCGCGCAAGGGGGCGGCAGACCCTCGCGCGATTGTCACCGCGCCGCGCGTTGTCTATAACGGCAAACGCCTCCAACACGCGGGACGGTTCATGGCGATACGTCGAAAAGGCGCATCCGGCGCGATGACTTCGGATTCCACGCGGCCCTATCCGGGCGCGCTGATCGTCGTCGAGGGTATCGACGGCTCGGGAAAGAGCACGCAGCTCTATCTCCTCAAGCGCTGGCTCGAAATCGGCGGCTACAAGGTTCACTTTACCGAGTGGAACTCGTCGCCGCTCGTGAAAGCGTCCACGAGGCGCGCAAAGAAGCGCCAGGCGCTCACGCCCACAACGTTTTCGCTTCTGCATGCGGCCGATCTTGCGGATCGCGTCGAGCGGCAGATTCTGCCGCTGCTGCGAGGCGGATATCTCGTGCTCGCCGACCGCTACATCTACACGGCGTTTGCGCGCGACGTCGCCCGCGGTTGCCACGACGAGTGGGTGCGCAACCTCTATCACTTCGCGCCGATTCCCGACCTGACGCTCTACTACCGGGCACCGCTCGAAGTCTCGCTCGGGCGCATCCTCTCGGGGCGACCCCAGCTCAAGTTCTACGAGGCGGGGCTCGATCTCGGTTTGTCCACCGATCCCATCGAGAGTTTCCGGCTCTTTCAGGCGCGCATCATGGATCAATACGACGCCATGGTGGAGACGGACCGATTCGTGCGGATCGACGCCGAGCGGCCGGTCAACGAGTTGCAGGCGCTGACGAGAAAGATCGTGACCGATCGCATTCGACTCGAGGCGTTTCACGCCAGGCCCGCGCGGGCCAAGTCCGCCGGCGCAAAAAAAGCGGGGGCGTGAGATGGCGTCGAAGAAGAAAGACTCGGCCGCGTCGTCGCTTCGATTCTTCGGCAGTCCGCTCCCCGGGATCGAGCCGGGCGACTGCCCCGGCAAGTTGATCGTGCTCGAAGGCACGGACGGCTCGGGCCGGTCGACGCAGATCGCCCTGCTCACGGAATGGCTGGAGTCGCAGGGGTTCGCGGTGCAGACGATGGGGTTGCGCCGATCGCTGCTGCTCGCCGACAACATCGACGACCTGATTGCGCACAACGTCATCACGCGAACCACGCTGGCGCTGATGTACGCGACCGACTTCTACGACTCGCTCGAGAACGTCATCATTCCCGGAATGCGCGCGGGCTCGGTGCTGCTCGCCGACCGCTACGTGTACACGCTCATCGCGCGTGCGGTGGTGCGGGGACTCGACCGCGCATTCGTCGAAAAGATCTACGAGCACGCCCTCGTTCCCGATCTGACGTTTCGTCTGGAACTCTCGCCGCAGATTGCGTTCGAGCGCGAGTTCCGCAAGGCGCAGGCGATCAGCTACTGGGAGAGCGGGCGGGACATGAACCTGTCCCCGGACCTCTTCGATTCGTTCATCAAGTACCAGACCATGGTGAAGACGCAGTTCG
Source organism: Deltaproteobacteria bacterium (assembly GCA_020845895.1). Lineage (NCBI taxonomy): Bacteria > Pseudomonadati > Myxococcota > Myxococcia > Deltaproteobacteria bacterium. The sequence continues at coordinate 75,261 of JADLEX010000017.1, forward strand.
ATCGCATGGCGAAGCGGTATGAATTTGTGAATGTCGCGGCGGACGCCAGCATCGCGCAGGTCAACCTGCAACTGCGCCGTCGGATCGCGTCACTGCTGGGCATTCGCGGTACGGCATTCCGTCCCTCGGGCGCTCTGGCGCACCTTCTGCGTTGAGGACCGGCAGCGTGAACGAGCCGGTCAACATCGCCGCCATCGACGCCGGCACCAACGGCATCCGTATCGCCATCGTCGAGGCGAAAAACCCGACGGATCACTACGTGCTCGAGCGCGACCGGGTGGCGGTGCGGCTCGGGCATCACGTCTTCACGCGGCGTAACTTCGACCCGTCGACGATCGCCGAGGCCGAAAAGGCGTTCGCGCACTTTCGGGCGCTCTTCGACCGGTACAACGTGCAGAAGTACCGCGCCGTGGCGACGAGCGCCGCGCGCAATGCGCGAAACCGAAATGCGCTGGTGGACGCCGCGTGGAACGCGGGAAAAATCGACCTCGAAGTCGTCAGCGGCACCGAGGAAGCGCGGCTCGTACGCACGGGTGTGCTGGCCCAGCTTCCCGAAGACGTTTCGCCGCGACTGATTCTCGATCTAGGCGGCGGGAGCCTTGAATTCAACCTGCTGCGCGACCGCAACCTCGAGTACGCCGCCACGGTGCCGATCGGCGTGGTGCGTTTGCTCGAAACCTTCGACGCCACCGACGCGATCTCCGCGGCGAAAGAAGAAGCGCTTCGCCTGTTCATCATCGAAAAACTCGCGGCGCACTTCCGCGAGACGCCCGATGTGAGCGGCGGCGACATCATCGCCTGCGGCGGCAACGCCGAAGCGCTCGCGGCGATCACCGGCGGCGTCGCGGGGCGCTACGGTCGCGCGCTCGACATGGCGAAACTGCGCCGACTGCTTCGCCCGCTGCTGCGCATGCGCGTCGAGGAGCGCATGGCGCTCTACGACATTCGCCGCGACCGCGCCGACGTGATCGACATCGCCGCGCTGATTTTTCTGACCATCGGGCAGTGGCTCGGCGCCTCGAGGTTCTGGGTGACGGGCGGGGGCGTGCGTGACGGCCTGATCGATGATCTGGTGCGTTCGCACTTTCACGCAAAGCGAAGGCCGTCCGATCGAGGCCGTGCGAAACTGCTCGTGGCCAGCTGCCGCGATTTCGGGCTGCGGCACGGTTTCGACGATCGCCACGCCGATCACGTGCGCGGTCTCGCCAAACGCCTGTTCGATCAACTCGCGCCCCTGCACGGCCTGCCGCGCGACTCGCGGGTGCTGCTGGAGATGGGCGCGATGCTCCACGATGTCGGCCAATGCGTGAACTACCGCGACCACCCGCTACACGGCGAATACCTGATCCGCCACGGCGACATCGCGGGGCTCGGAGGCGTGCCCGAAGACATGGTGGCGTGCCTCGTGCGCTTCCACGGGAAGCAGGACCCGGCGCTGGACGACGAGACCTTCACGCGGCTCGATGAAAAGCATCGGAACGAGCTTTGCGCCCTGCTGGCGATTCTTCGCATCGCGGATGGTCTCGATTGCGAGCATCGGCAGGCGGTGGTTTCCGTCGAGGTGAAGATTTCGGCCGGCAAGGTTGATTTCACGGCCAAACGTCAGGGCCCGTCAAAGCTCGCGATCTGGGGCGCGAGGCGCAAGGACAAGCTTTTCGAGCGCGTGTTCGGCCGGAAGGCGACGTTCAAGTTCGCGTCGTAACGGGGGAGCGCCATGCGGCTTTTCATCGTGCGCCACGGCATCGCGATCGACCGCGACGATCCGGCATGCCCGGCCGAAGCCGAGAGATTCCTCACCGATGAGGGGACCGAGAAGACGCGCCGCGTGGCTCGGCGGATGCGCGCGATCGGGCTGGAGGCCCGGCAGTGGTACACCAGCCCCTATGAGCGTGCGCGGCAGACCGCGACGATCTTCGCGGATGCGCTCGGCACGGCGAAGATCTCGCTAACGGAGACGGCCTCGCTCTTGCCCGATGCGGACCCCGCCGCGTTCATCCGCGAGCTTCGCCGCGACAAGTCGCAGACCGCCGTCGCGTTCGGCCATGCGCCGCACCTCGACGTGTTCATCGCCGCGCTGTGCGGCGCGGGCTCGCCGATCACCGATCTGAAAAAGGCAGGGGTCGCGTGCGTCGATATCGTGTCGTTCACGCCGCTCGTCGCCCGACTGGTCTGGCTCGTCGCACCGAAGCTGCTGAACCTGACCGAAAAGTAACGTCGCGCATCACGCCGGGCGCGCGGGCGTGCAGCGCCGTCGCCATTCGTCTCGCGCCGTGGGGTAGGCGCGGATGAAAACGAGGGCCGCGATCACGCCCGCGGCGATGCGCACGGGACGCAGCGCGGGCAGGGCGCTTGTCAGAATCGCGACGGCATAAGCCGAAAACAGGATGATCCATGATCGGCGCAGGAATCCGGGCTTCTGGCTCGCGCGTTTGCGATATGCGTCGAATCGCGGCAGCGTCCACCACAGCGCGGAGAGCACGAGCGCCGCGCGGATCCACTGCACGGCCGCGAAATCGAGGGGTCCCTTGTCGAGAAACGGCGTCGTGAGGGTGAAGAGGCCGATGAAAATCCAGTGGAAGATCAGGAAGTCGAGCGACAGCCGCCCGAATCCCTCGACCGTTCGCGCGAACGGCCCGGCGACGCGTTTGGGGTAGAGATAGCGAAACGTGAGCAGCCAACCGGTGTAGAGCGGCACGATCTGCACGAAAAACTTGAGATCCATACGGAGCACCATGTGCGTCCGCGCGTTGTACGTCATCTCGGGCATGAAGTGCGAAACGACCGCCAGCGCGAGGCACCCGACGCCAAACGCGACCAGCCACGCACCGCGCAGCCGCTCGATGAACGCGCCGAGGATGACGTAGCCGCACGTCGGCACGATGCCGAACATGCAGTACCAGTATTTGTGCGGATGGAGACGGTCGAGCGCGTCGCGTGTGACCTCGCCGTGGCCGGCCATCATGTGCCACGCGAAATTCGCGCGTACGGAAGGATCGACCTCGATGACGGCGGCGACGGCCAGATAATACGCGCCGATGAAGCCGAGACCGATCGCGGCGAATACCCAGGTCGGTACGCGCGCGTGATGGAGCAGGTACGCGGCGAGGACGCCCACGCCGATAGCCTGCACGACCGAGGTGAATGGGCCGGAGCCTTCGAGCAGGTTGTAGCTCCAGCCCATCACATACAGGCCGAACGCGGTGTAGGCGAAGAAACGCAACGTGTCGAACCCGGGAATTCGCCCGAGACGCGAGGCGATGAGGCCGACGTTGGAGCCCGCGAGCATCAGAAAGCCCGCGGAAAACAACTCCGCGTAGGAAAAGAGAAAGAGCCGCGCGGTCTCATCGCCCTTCATCGGCGCGACGGAGTGCATGAGCAGGTGCGCGGCGACCATCTGGACGACCGTGAATCCGCGGTAGAAATCCAGGTAGCCGAGTCGGTCGCTTTTCGCGGCGGGTGCGGGCGTTGGCGTCATCGTCGATCGGTGAAACTACGGAGCACCCAAACTACGTGCGGGCTGCCGCGTCGTCAACGCGGATGCGACTTTGGCAGAGCTTGCCGGACGTCTCGACCGCAAAAACGCACCGCCCCGGAAACCCAAACGGGTTTCCGGGGCGGCGTGGTTCAGGAATGGATTATTCGCAGCCCGTCGGCGTCGGGTTGGTTTCGTACTCGCCGCCGTAGACCAGGTACGTCATCGTCACCGACGACGCGAAGACCTGCGGCACCATGGTGTCCGTGATGTCCGTTTCGTCCACGGTCGCGGTGAAGTCGTACGGGCCATCCGCGGGCACGTTGAAGAGCATGAAGCTCGAGTTCAGCGGATGCGTCGAGGTGCGCGTCAGGCTCGGGCCGTTCTCGTCGGAAAAGTACACCGTGTTCTGGCCGGAGTCGTTCGTCACTTCGGCGCAGCCGACCATTTCCGTCGCGGTCCCGCCGTTCCACAGCACGAATCCCAGCACGATGCCGTCCTCCGGGT
>JADLEX010000018.1 GCA_020845895.1 Deltaproteobacteria bacterium
CGGGCGGTGCCTCGCCCGATCCGCGCTCGGTCCTCGAGGACTGGGACAACGTCGCCGCCTACGTGCGCACGATTCGCGCACCGCGCGGCGCGTCGAACGCTGTCGCAGACGATGTCACCGCGGGCCGAACGTTGTTCGAAGACAACAACTGCGGTGGCTGCCACGGCACGCGCATGTGGACCGTCTCGCGCGTGTTCGTCACGCCCAACGAGACCAACAACGCCGGGATGGGCCTGTTGCGCATGACGAACTACACGCTGCCGATGGGCTTCCCCGCGGCCCTCAACCCGCCCGCCGCGATGGGACCCGCGTCGCTGCGATTCCCCGCCGGAATGACGGCTGGCGCGAACGACCAGATTCAATGCGCGTTGCGTGCTGTGGGCACGTTCCCCGCGGTGCTCGACCCGATGACCCAAGCGGGCGTCACGCCGCCGGGCGCGCTGCGCGTTCGCGAGGTTCGCACGAACATGACGACCGCCGCGCAGGGCGCGAGCGGCTTCAACCCGCCCTCGCTCCTCGGCATGGTGACCGGCGCTCCCTACTTCCACGCGGGTAACGCGCGGACGTTGGAAGAGGCCTTGTCCACCACCTTCGAGGATCACCACCAGGCGTTCTCGGTGAACTTCCTGACCGGAGGCGAAGCCGAGCGCGCGACCCAGATCCGCCAGCTCACGGCCTTCCTCACGTCGATCGACGAGAGCACCGGCGCCGTGGATCCCGCCGCAGCGGCGACGGATCTCGGCTACGACGTGACGCTCTGCCCCGATTCGCTGTAGACCCTTCTACATCCACCCCGAAAGCGCCCGAAGCCGAAAGGCCGAGGGCGCTTTGCTTTCGAGGGGAGTCGCTAGGGCCCGCGAATGGAAGACTTCATCCATTTGGATGAATTCTCCCACCCCATTTTGGGGGGGGAAATTCTCTTGATCGATCAACTCATCGACTCGCAGGACCTCATTACGGCCGTCACGGCTTGCAATTGACGATCGCGCCGCGCACGACGAACACAGGGCGATCGGGGCGCTGCGCGTGCTCGGCCCAGACGACGAGATAGAGCGCGGGCTCGATGGCCGTGATGCGCGCGTGATTGGCCCGGATGCAGCAATCGCTTTCGGGGATCGAAGCTGCCGAGACTTGCTGCGGGTCCGTGAGCGTCTCGCCGTCGGCGCTCGTCTGTCGGAAGAAGACTTGCTGCTCGTTGCTGCTGGCCATGTCGATGAACGGCACCGACACGAGACCGAATGCATTGGCGCCGAACGCAATCCCGACGTGCTCCTGGTGGTCATCGGTCGTCAATCGAATGCCCTCTTCGACGGTGGTGCCGTCCGGCTCGAGCACCGTCAGGTACATCGGCACGGTCAGGATGTCGGCGCGGCTATCGGTCGTCGCGAGCAGGAGGCGCTCGTACCCGTACGCGAGCGACGTCTCGTAGATGTACCTGTCGTGCTCGACGATCGTGCGCGGCGCGGTGATCGTGCCGTCGTCGAGCACGCTGGCGAATCGCAAGGTCGACAGATTGGGCGAGTTGACCCGGTCCACCCACGTCACCGCCATCGAGTCGTCGGTCGTGACGGCCGAGACGACCGACGGTCGCGCCATTCCTGCGGCGATGACGGCGTGCGGGTCGAACGTCTCCGCGTCGTCGCTGAGGGCAACACGAAGCTCGTACTGCTCCACGGGCGGGAGCTGCTCGCCCCAGAGGACGGCCAATCGTCCCGAGGACGTCCGTCCGGGGATTGCGCCACTCGCGATCCACTCTCCTCCGATGCGGACGTCCGAGACCACGGTGCCGCCGAGGGTGCGCGCGATGCGCACGCGTCCGACGGGCTCTTCGGTGAAATCGGTCCACGCAATCGCGAATCCCGATTCGAAGGGCACGATGCCCGCCTGGTTGAGCACGGGCGTCTCGCCCAACGTCTCCGGCGACGCGATCTCGGGCTCGTCGAGCGTCGAGCTGCCGAACACCATTCGCCGCGGCGATTCGGCCACGTACAGCAGCCCGATCTCGCGTCCACGCACCGCGACGTCGATGGGATACGTGTCGGTGTCGCCGCCGACGAGCTCGAAGGCGCTGGTCACCTCGCAGGCCCCGACCGTTGCCGGAACCTCGGCGCCGTCGAATCGATCCCGCGCGGCGTCGGTGCTCCCGTCGCCGCGGCGCGGCGGCGCGGTCCCGTCCTCTGCCATCGCGGCGTCGCCATTCATGCCGTCGGGCCCGCCGCCGTCTCCGCAGGAAACGACGAACGCGCCGCAGATCAGCGATTCGACAATCCGCGACACGATTCACCCCTCGCTTTCCCCCAACGGGGGGAACATGATGCTTCGAATCAGCCGAGTGGCCTCACACGGGCCGCCAATGCTCCCACACGGGCTGGATCCCGCGATCGGCGCGAGACGCCTCGCGCTTGGCCACGAAGATGGCGACCTGCTGGCAAACGGCCGCGAGGCACACTCCGGCCACCACGTCGATCGCGTAGTGCAATCGGAGCAGCATCGTCGCGATCATGATGTGACCCGAGAAGACCGCGATGACGGGCCACGTGTACTTGAAGGGAATCGCCTTTCGGTGCCGCACCGAATGGAGGACGAAGAAGAACGGCAATGCGGTGTGGAGCGACGGGAAGATGTCGATGCCGGCGCCGGCGTCCGTCACGGCGCTCCTCACGAGACCGTAGAAGATGCCTCCGTGAAGCGTCGTGGGCAGATCCATCGCGAACATCGGCCCGCGCGCGGGTACCCACGTATAGATCGTGTGCCCGACTGCCGTGATGATCAGCGCGCCGAACATGATCTCCGCGAGGCGCGTTCCTTTGTCGAGCGCGAGGGATCCGAGGAGGTGGAATCCCATGATGAAGAAGTAGCTGAAATAGAAGAACGCGAACCACTCGACGATTCCCGGCGTCTGGAATGGTGCGAGCAAGAGGGCGGGTGTCTCGCCGAGCACGGCGCTGTCGATCGCGCGAAGCTGCACGTCGAGCATCTGCCCGTGCAGCGCGGCCGTGATCTCCGGGAAGAGCGCGTAGCTCGCCGGAAGCGGCGCGACGATTCCGATGCGATAGACCACGACTCGTACCGCGCGTGGGCCGAGCTCGGAGCGTCCGAAGACGATGACGAGGAAGGCGAAACCGAGCAGCCCGGAGGCGACCAGCATGGAGTTGCGCGCCCCGAGCAGCGCACATGTCACGATCATCTTCAGCAGAAAGCCGAGGACCACGTAGTCCTGAATCGCGAGATTGCGGATGAGACGTTTCGCGAAGGGAAGCTGCGTCGATTGCACGGGAGCTGACATGCGCGGCGAAGGATATCAGCACGCCGACGACGAGCCGCTCACGCCGCGCAAACCGCTTCGTAGGCTTCGCGTACGCGCGCGACGTAACGGACGAAACGCGGGAGCTGGTCGAGCGTCAGCGCCTGGGGCCCGTCGCAGAGCGCACGCTCGGGGTGCGGGTGCAGGTCGATCAGCACGGCGGACGCGCCCGCGATGATGCCCTGCCCCGAAGCGTGGAAGATGTCCGGAATCCCGTCGGGACCGACGTCGCCGCGACCGACGCTGTGCGACGGGTCCACGCAAACCGGCAATCGCGTCAGGCGTCGCACGACTGGAACGTGCGCGAAATCGACCAGATTGCGGTGTGGCTCGCCGAGGTGTGTCTTGACCCCGCGCAAGCAGAACATGATTCGGGTGTTGCCTTCCGACGCGATGTACTCGCAGGCGTGCAGCGATTCCTCCAGCGTGATCCCCATCCCGCGCTTGAAGAGCACG
>JADLEX010000019.1 GCA_020845895.1 Deltaproteobacteria bacterium
GACCGCCTCCGATATCTAGTGAATATACTAGTCACCCCCATACAGAAATTCCGCCCGTCGCGCAAGCCACTAACGCCTGCCGACGTCAGATCAGGGAAATTTGTCTAGTGAATGGCCAAAGACGAGAAACGGCGCGGCCACAAGCCGCGCCGTTTGTTTTTTCACTCGGGACAACTCCGACCGTCAAAGCCTTCGACTCAGATCCTCGCGCTGACGGGCGAGCATGTACTGGGCGAGCGCGTTCTTCGCGCCCGGCGAAAACGTCTGGAATCGAATCCCCACCTCGACGTACTTCTCCGACCCCGCGTGGATGCGACGAATCTCGCCGGAAATCCGGATCGTTCCGCACTTCGCGAGCTGGACTTCGATTTGGTCGATTGTCTCTCCCAGATGAAATTCCGGGGTCTGGCGGAAGAGCACGCAGATCCCCGAAAGGCTGATATTGAAGACCACGAGGGACGCGATGTCCTTCCCCCGACGCTTTCCGAACGCGAGGATGTTGATCGGATTGGCGATCGACGGGCCGACGCGATAGCTGTCGCGCCGCTGAATGCGATCGATTCGTGTCGGAGCCTTGATGAAAACCTCGCCTCGCTCCACGTCCACCCACTGCTCGATGGCCGACTGGAATTCGTAGAATGCGTTCTGCCAGACGAGGCGGATCACGATCGCCCCGCGCAGGGCGATGAGGTCCTTGGCGAGCTCGATCTGTTGCGGAAAAACGAGGATGCCTTCCGGCGTGAGTTTCATCAGGCGCACGAGCGCGAAATCGCCGTATCCCGTGGACGACAACTCCGCGCGCGCCCGCTCCGCCACCATGGACTCGAGCGTCTGCTGAAGGGCTTCGCCCTCGAAGAACGCCGAGTTCACGTGATCGACTCCGTCCGATGACCGGTCGCGAGCGCGAGTTGCGGCGCTTGGACGCGAAAACGTCTCATACTTGCTCTATCGGCTCAATAAACGAATCCGATGAATCCAATTTTCCAAACGCGGTGCCACGGAAAATTCGGCCAATCCCGCGCGCCGCGACTTGCGAAGTCGGTCACGAAAAATCCAGCACTTCGACGGTTTCCGCGGCCACGCCAACGGTGACCGATCGCACCGTTCCTTCAGGATCGCCGCCGAGCTGAAACGGGACGTCGTCGTCACTTTCCACCCGCACACGCGTAAGCAGGTAGTCGCGAACCCCCGCGTGCCGAATGGTCCCCGTCCACACCTGCGGTACGCGGGCCAACAGGCCGGGAATCGAGGTGGAGACCAGACGCAACTGCATATATCCGGCCGGCATCGTCGCCGCGAACGGAAAAACCTTGAGATCGAATCCGTAGTTCATCGTCGTGGCGAACCCCACGAACCTGAGCGGTCCCTCGTAAAGCAGGTCGCCGCGTCGCAATCCCAACCGCGTCGGTTGTTCGCCGATCGCGGCCTGATAGACCTGCTCGTCGGAGTCGTTGTAGACGCGGACGTTCCACGTGGAGCCGTGACGCATGAAGTGCGGGATGGAAACGAAGGCGATGGCGTAAATGTAGCCCCACATGCTGTTGGCGAACTTCCATCGCCACCCCGCGTGGTGCCGATTCTTGAGCGCGATGTAGTCGTTCAGCACCGCCGCGTCGATGCCGAGCCCGCCCATGTGCGCGAGCCGGTCGCCGACCTGCAGCATCGAAAAGCGCGTAAACCGCGAAGGCGCGCCGCGCTTGAGCCGGTCGATCGGGTCCGTTTTCGGCGGAACCTTGAGCTGCCCCGCCCAACCGTTGCCCGTGCCGAGTTTGAGCAGGCCGATGCGCGGCATGGCGGCTTCGCGACCGCTCTGGCGCAGGCGCTTCACGTGGCGCAGCAATTGCTCGATGATGCGCATCGCCGTGCCGTCGCCGCCGCCGCAGAACACCAGGGGATATCTCTTTTCGATGATTTCCTGAAGGCAGGCGTCGGACTGCTCAAAGGTCTGCGTGACGAACAGGTCTTCATCGGGGACGTGGCGCGAGACCATCTCGATCGTGTGCGCCTTGACCTTGCGCGCCTTGTTGTTCATCACGACCGCGAATCGTTGCGTCGCGTCCATCGCACCCTCACGTGTCGCGGGAAGCCGACTTCTTCTCGGTTTCACGGACAATAACGCCCAGCGCGTCCTCCGACAACCATGCGCGGAACTCGTCGATGTCGCGGAATACCTTTGCGGAGAATAGCCGCACCACCCAGTTGTGCGTCATCGGGGTAATCGCGAGGACGGGAACCCCCGCGCGCGCGCACTCCCACATCTCGATGGCCGTGCCCATGCTGGCGGTCGGCAGCACCGCGATCAGAAAACGGCAGCGAGTAGCCAGCTCGATGTGGTGATGAAACACGCGCGCGGCGTCGGCGTCGTCATACGCGGGGCTGTCGCGGTGGTGATCGACCGGGCAATAGATCGTGCGCGTCGGAGTCTTTGTCGCGACGGCGTCCTTGATCCTCGTACGATAGTCCTGCGGCTCGACATCCCGATCCGCACGCGAACCCTGGATGACGCCCGCGAGGAAGAAGTCGAACATCGAAACGTCCGTCACTCGCCGCCGTCCCGTTCGCCCGCCTCGAAACGGCCGAATCCTTCGGTGATGGGCAGACGGCGATCCTTGCCGAACGCGAGCGGAGTGATCTTCACGCCGGGCGCGGCCTGCCGGCGCTTATACTCGCTTCGGCCGACCTGACGAATCACCCACGATGCGGTTTCGCGATCGACGCCGCGCTCGACCATCTGACCGAGCGAGAGTTCTTCCTCGACGTACATCTCCAGGATCTCGTCGAGCACCGCGTATTCGGGCAGCGAGTCCGAGTCCTTCTGATTCTCGCGAAGTTCCGCCGTGGGCGCCTTCGTGAGAATTCGCGCGGGGATGACCTCGGAACCGGCCTGCCCATTGAATCGGCGGCACAGGTCGTACACGCGTGTCTTCGCGACGTCCTTGATCGGGGCGAACGCGCCGCACATGTCGCCGTAAAGGGTCGCGTATCCCACGCTCATTTCGCTCTTGTTTCCCGTCGCGAGCACCAGATGGCCGAACTGATTGGAGAGCGCCATCAGGATCACGCCTCGAATTCGTGCCTGAATGTTTTCTTCGGTGGTATTCGGCGGGCGGTTTTCCATGACCGGGCGAAGCACATCGCCGAACGCGTGAAACGCATCCTCGATCGGAACAGTCGAGAGGCGAAAACCCAGCGTCGCCGCAAGTTGCTCCGAATCCTCGCGCGAGTCGTCCGACGAAAATCGGCTCGGCATGAACACGCCCCAGACGTGCTCCGTCCCCAGCGCGCGGCAGGCGATGGCGGCCACGAGCGCCGAGTCGACCCCGCCCGAGATGCCGATGAGCGCGCTCGTGAAACCGTTTTTCCGCACGTAGTCGCCCACGCCGGTCGTGAGAGCGCGGAGCAGCAGATCCGTCGTGTCAGGAATCGCCTCCACGACGGGAGCAACCGGCGGGGCGGGCCGCGAGCCCACCACGGGAACCGGCGTCGTCCTCACCGGCGCCGCGTGCGCTCGCCGCGCGGGGGACGCGTCGCGATGACGTGGATCGCGAAGGCGTCCGTGGCTGGCGCGCTCCAGGTCGAGATCGGTCACGAGCAGGTGTTCCTCAAACGCCGCCGCGCGGGCCACGACGTTTCCCTCGACATCGATCACGCACGACACGCCATCGAAGACAAGTTCGTCCTGACCACCCACAAGGTTGCAGAACACGACGAAGACGCCGTTGTCCACCGCGCGCTGGCGCAGCATGCGCTCGCGCTGCTCGGTCTTGCGCGCATGAAACGGCGAAGCGGAGATGTTGAGGATCGCGCTCGCGCGACCCGTGACCGCCGCGTCCACATAGGGACCGTCGGTCACCCAGATGTCCTCGCAGATCGTGAGCCCGAATCCCTCGCCGCGCAGCGTGATGACGTCCGCGGACTCGCCCGCGTGGAAATACCGACGTTCGTCGAAGACGCCGTAGTTCGGCAGATGGACCTTTTTGTAGACCAGGCCGACCTCGCCGTCGGCGCAGACCGCCGCCGCGTTATAGACGTCCTGATCGAGGATCGGCGTACCGACGACGGCGACGATTCCGCGTGCCTCGGCCGCGATGTCAGCGAGCGCGCGCTCGCACAGGTCCACGAAATGCGGTTTGAGCAGCAGGTCCTCGGGCGGGTATCCGGCGATGGCGAGCTCGGGAAACAGCACGAGATCCGCCCCGGCATCGCGCGCGCGCGCCAGGTACTCCAGAATGCGGTCGCGATTTGCCGGAACGGCGCCCACCACCGGGTTGATCTGCGCGCACGCGACCCGCACCGTCATGACCCGCCCCCTCGCCGACTAACGCCTTCGGGCGGCCTCATAATACTCCTGAATCGAGCGCACGTTCCAATCCTCGGGCTTGCCGGCCGCGAGGCCGCGAAGTCCGGCAAAGGCTTCTGGGATGGTCGTGAAGTAGGGCACGCCCTGCTCCAGCGCGCCACGCCGGATCGAACGGCTGTCCGCGATGGCAGCCTTGCCCGAGGTCGTGTTGATGACGAGGTCGATATCGCCGTTGAGGATGCGGTCGACGATGTGCGGCCTGCCCTCGTGGACTTTGTTGACGACCTCGACGGCGATGCCCGCGTCGCGCGCGATCTGCGCCGTCCCGCTGGTGCACACCACGCGATAACCGAGCTCGGTCAGGCGCTTGGTGAGATCGGGAACGAAGTGACGATCGGACTCCTTGACCGAGAGGAAGACGCGCCCGCGGCTGGGCAGGCGGTTGCCGGCCGCGATCTCGGCCTTGGCGAAAGCCACGCCGAAGTCGTATCCGATCCCCATCACCTCGCCGGTGCTTTTCATCTCGGGGCCGAGCAGGGTGTCCGTGCCCGGGAATTTGATAAAGGGATAGACGGCCTCTTTCACCGCGAAATACGGAGGAATCACCGAGTCAGTGAATCCCTGATCCCGAAGACTCTGGCCGAGCATGACCTTCGTCGCGATCTTGACGAGCGGCACGCCGATCGTCTTGGAGACGAAGGGCACCGTGCGGCTCGCGCGCGGATTGACTTCGAGCAGGAAGACCTCGCTGCCCTGCACCGCGAACTGAATGTTGATGAGCCCGATGACGCCGATCTCGAATGCGAGCGCTTCGGTCTGGCGGCGGATCTTATCGAGGACTTCGTCGGACAAGGAGAACGTGGGAATCGAACAGCTCGAATCTCCGGAGTGCACGCCCGCGCGCTCGATCTGCTCCATCACCGCGCCGACCACGCACAGTTCGCCGTCGCAGACCGCGTCCACGTCGAGTTCGATGGCGTCCTCGAGAAACTTGTCGACCAGGATCGGTTTGTCGGGAGTCACGAGCACGGCGTGCTTCATGTACGTGCGCAGCGATTCCTCGTCGTGGACGATCTCCATCGCGCGCCCACCGAGCACGTACGAGGGACGCACCACAACCGGATATCCGATCCGATCGGCGACTTCGACGGCCTCGTCGACGTTCATCGCGGTGTCGTTGGGCGGCTGGCGCAGGCCGAGTTTGTTGACGATCAGGGCGAACCGCTTGCGGTCCTCGGTACGGTCGATGGCGTCGGGCGAGGTGCCGAGGATCGGCACGCCGGCGTCCTCGAGATTCTGCGCGAGTTTGAGCGGAGTCTGACCGCCGAACTGCAGCACGACACCGAAGGGCTTTTCCGTATCGACGATGTTCATGACGTGCTCGAACGTCACCGGCTCGAAGTAGAGGCGGTCCGAGGTGTCGTAATCCGTCGACACCGTTTCGGGATTACAGTTGACCATGATTGACGTGAAGCCCGCTTCCTTCGCGGCCATCGCGCCGTGAACGCAGCAGTAATCGAACTCGATGCCCTGCCCGATCCGGTTCGGCCCGCCGCCGAGGATCATCACCTTGCGCGAGTCGTCGGGACTCGCCTCGCACTCCGATTCGTAGGTGGAGTAGAAATACGGCGTGAACGCCTCGAATTCCGCGCCGCAGGTATCGACCATCTTGTAGGTGGCGGTCACGCCCAGCGACTTGCGGTGATCCCGCACGGACACCTCGTCGATGCCGAGCAGCTCGGCGAGCGTCCGATCCGAAAAGCCCATGCGTTTCGCGTTTCGCCAGTCGCCGGCGTCCCAACGTTCGAGCGCGGGCCGGTCCGGCCGCTCGGTGGCAAGCCGGGTGAGTCGGGTCTCCTCGATCACGATCTGCTCGATGTACGCGAGAAACCAGGGATCGATCTTCGACTTCGCGAAGATTTCCTCCACGCTCATCCCGACGCGCATCGCCTCGGCGATATAGTGAATGCGGTTCCACGTCGGCACGCGCAGCTTTTCCTCGAGCCCCTCGGCGTCCACGATTCGCCCGTCCTCGATGAACCGGGTCGCCTGTCCGAGACGATAGCGTCCGTTTTCCAGGGAGTTGATCGCCTTTTGTATCGCCTCGGCGAACGTGCGCCCGATCGCCATCGCCTCGCCCACGGATTTCATCTGCGTGGTGAGCGTCTTGTCGGTGTCGGGGAATTTCTCGAAATCGAAGCGCGGAATCTTGGCGACCACGTAGTCGATCGTCGGTTCGAAACACGCGCGGGTCTTGCGCGTGATGTCGTTCGTCAGCTCGTCGAGCGTGTAGCCCACCGCGAGCTTGGCGGCGATCTTGGCGATGGGGAATCCGGTGGCCTTCGACGCCAGCGCGGACGACCGGGACACGCGCGGATTCATCTCGACGATCACCTGCTCGCCCGTGTCGGGGTTCACCGCGAACTGGATGTTGCAGCCGCCCGTGTCGACGCCGATCTCCCGGATGATGCGCAGCGACGAGTCGCGCATGATCTGGTATTCCTTGTCGGTCAGCGTCTGCGCCGGTGCCACGGTGATGGAATCGCCCGTGTGCACGCCCATGGGGTCGAGGTTTTCGATCGAGCAGATGATGACGACGTTGTCCATGCGGTCACGCATCACCTCGAGCTCGTATTCCTTCCACCCGAGCACGCTCTCCTCGATCAGCACCGTCTTTTTCGGCGACAGATCGAGA
>JADLEX010000020.1 GCA_020845895.1 Deltaproteobacteria bacterium
CCGGGCCGAAATCATCGACGCGGCGGTCGAGCAGCTTTCCTCGGGGCAGCTCCTGCGCCGCGTTGCCGAGTTCGACCCCGACATCATCGGCGTCACGGGCCTGACGACGAGTTTCGCGTCCACGCAGACCACCCTGCACGCGTTCCATGAGCATTTCCCGCGCGCGGTGCTGCTGACCGGCGGCCCGCACCTGTCGGCGTGGGGCGCGCCGTCGCTCGCCGGATTGCCCGTCGCGGCCGGCATCGCGGCCGAGGGCGAGTTCGCGTTCGGCGACATCCTGCGCGCGGTCGAGAACGACACCCCCCTGCGCGACATCCAGGGCATCTTTGTGAAAGATGATCGCGGGGAATGGTTCGAAACGGGACCGCAGCGCTACTACAAGGACATGGACGACGCGCCGTTCCCGGCGCGGCACCTGTTTAAAAAGCACCTCTACCGCCCGATTCCCGCCGACTACCGGCATCTGCCCAAGATCCCGATCATGTCGGCCCGCGGCTGCCCCTACGGGTGCATCTTCTGCGACAAGAGCGTCTTCGGTCGCCGCCTGCGCGGCAAGAGCCCCAAGCGTACCGTGGACGAGATCGAGCACTGCATCCGCGATCACGGCGCGCGCGGCATCGCATTCCTCGATTCCACGTTCGGCACGGACCGGCGGCGCGCGCGGGAGATCTGCGAGGAGATCCTGCGGCGCAATGTGAAGGTCGAGTGGACGTGCACGCTGCGCGCCGACAGCGTGGACGAGGAGATGCTCGCGCTGTTTCGGCGCGCCGGGTGCTGGAAGGTGCGCCTGGGCATCGAGTCGGGCGACGACGAGATCTTTGCGCGGCTCGACAAGGGCGAGACGCTCGACCACGTGCGGCGTGCGGCGGTGGCGGCGGACAAGGTGGGGTTGCAGTCGAAGGCGTTTTTCATCGTCGGGCATCTCGGCGAGAGCGAAAAGACGCTGCGCAACACGGTCGATTTTGCCAAATCGCTGCCGCTCATGGAGGTGACGGTTCAGATCAACACGCCGATGAAGAACACGCCGCAAGAAGACATGTGGCACGAGTTCGGCGATCTGGACCGGACGAATCTGACGAATTCGAGCTTCTGGGAGCCGGTATTCGTGCCGACCGGGCTGACGCGTGACGATCTCATCCGCTGGCAGAACCGATTCTACCGCGAGTTTCTGCTGCGCCCGAGCGTCTGGTGGCGCCATCTGCGTCACTTGCGCGGGTGGGCCGACATCAAGCGCTATCTGAGCGCGGTGTCGCTACTGGCGTTCCTGCTCTTCAATCGGGAGCTCACCGCGTTTCGACGGCGCAGCGCCGAACTCGCGACGGCGGAGGTGGCTTGAACTCCGCGAAGGACGCCGCGTGAACGCCGCCAGGCGGTGGAGGGCGTTTCGCGCCCTCGCCGCGCACGACCGTCTCTTCTACGCCCACGTCGGAGCGACGCACCGGTGCAACATGCGCTGCCGCATGTGCACCGTGCCGGAGCGCGGCGACGTGGAGCGTGAGGCGGACCCCGCGAAATTCCGCATCGTCGCGAAGGAACTCGCCGAGCTCGGCTGCGCCGTCGTGAGCATCGGCGGCGGCGAACCCATGCTTCACCGCGACCTGCCGGGCATTGTCGAGGCGTTCGCCCGCGAAGGCATGCGCGTGCGCGTGCTGACGAACGGCATCACCGGTTCGCGGCCCACGATCCGGGCGCTCGCGAACGCCGGCGCGACCGATATGTCGGTCTCGCTCGACAGCCTCGATCCCGTGGCGCAGGCGCGGCTCGAGGATCTGCCCGGCATCCTGCCGAAGAAGATGGAAACGATCGCCGCGATCACGCACGAAATGCCCCGCGGCACGCACATCCTCAACGCCATCGTCACGCCGCAAACCCTGCCGGGGCTGCGCCGTGTCGCGCGCTTCGCCGGGGAGATCGGTTATTTCTCCAGCTTCATCCCGATTCATCTGGCGGCCTCCGAGGTGGAGCACCACTTTTTTTCCGACGCGCTCGATCTGGGTTTCGCGCGCGAACACCGCGAAGAACTGCGCGCGTTCTACGGCGATCTCGCCCGCGGGCACGTCGGCGGCGTCATCAATTCGCGCGTCTATCTCGAAAACTCCCTGCGTTACCTGCTGGGCGAGCCCTTTGATTGGTCGTGTCACGCGGGCGTGCTCTACGTGTCCGTCGATCCTTCCGCGCGGATCTCGATCTGCCACCAGTTCGAGGAGACCGACACGGTGGAGGCCGAAGGCTTCGCCGAGCGCTATCTGCGAGGCGACTGGCGGCGGCGTGCGCGGGAGGCGAGCGCCCCATGCCGCGCGTGTTATCGGCCCTGCTGGGCCGAGATCGATCATTTCGCCGAGAACGCCGAAGCCTTTCTGGGCGCACTCGGCACGCAGGCGCGCGGCCTTCTGAGATCGCTCAAACCACGCGCGGCGGAGGAGATCACCGCGATCGCGGAAGAGATTGCCGGCGACACGATTCGCATGGAGGCGGCCGAGATCCGCGTGCGCATGATCCGGGGAAACGCATGACGTCGGGTGATATCATGCTGTCGGGCGGAATCTGATGCGCGTCCTGCTCGCCACGCCGCCCAATCGCGCGCCGCTTCGCTCCGAAGCGCCCATGCTCCTGCGTCAGACGACGCAGATGCCGCCGCTCGGGCTCGTGCGGCTCGCTTCGGCGCTGCGCGCGGGCGGGCACGAGGTGCGTCTGGTGGATCTGGCGGCGCGGGACGGCGACGACGCCGACGCGCTACGGTTGGTCGATGAGTTCCGGCCCGCGATGGTGGGCGTGGGGTCCACGACGGCGCAGATCGTGGACGCCTGCCGTCTGCTCGGCGCGGTCAAGGCGCGCGACGCGCGGATCGCGACGGTGCTCGGCGGGCCGCACGTCAAGTTTTTCGGTAAGGAATCGGCGAAATACGCGGGCGTGGACATCGCGCTCGCGGGCGAGGCGGATCATTCGATCGTCGCGCTGGCGAACGCGGTGGAGCAGGGCGGCGACGCCACGAGCGTGCCGGGTGTCTTTACCCTTCGTGACAGTGAGGTTGCGCGCGGCCCCGCGCCCGAGGTGATTCTCGATTTGGACGCGCTGGGCCCCGTCGAGCGCGATTGGCTCGGCGATTTCTCCTATCGCGATCCCGCGATGCCCGGTCGTCTCGCCACCACCGAGATGGTGCGCGGCTGCCCCTACGACTGCTCGTTCTGCTCCACGCCGCGCGGCGTGATCCGCATGCGCTCGGCGACGCACATGGCCGATGAGATGGAGTCGATCGCGACGCGCCGCGAGGCGGACAGCGTGTATTTCGTGGACGACACGTGGAACGTCAATCCACGCAAGTGCGTGGAGTTTTGCGAGGAACTCGCCCGTCGGCCGAAGCGCCCGCCCTGGATGGCGCGGCTTCGCATCAACACGATGAAACCCGAACTCGTCGCCGCGATGCGCGCCGCGGGGTGCGTGCGCGTGCAGCTCGGCGTCGAGGCGGGCAGCGACGAGGGCATGGTCTCGCTGCGCAAGCGCCTGAAGGTCGACCAGGTGCGCGCGGCGTTTCGTCTCGCCCGCGAGCACGGGATCGACACGATGGGCTATTTCATGCTCGGCCTGCCGAGCGACCGCACGGTGGACGACGTGCGCGGCACGGTCGAGTTCGCACGCTCGCTGCGCCCGACCTACGTGCTGTTCAACGTGTTCACGCCGTACCCGCACACGCAGCTTTACGACGACGGCGTGCGGCGCGGCATCGTGGACGCCCGGCCGTGGGACGAATTCGTAGCCCGTCCGACCGTGGAGTTTTCGCCGCAGCCGTGGACCGAGCACCTCGCGGCGCCCACGTTGTATGCCGAAATGGCGCGTGCGTACCGTCATTTTTACCTGCGCCCTCGGCGCATCGTGGCGCAACTACTGCGCCCCGCTACTTGGGGCAAGGCGGCGCAGGCGGCGTACGGGCTTCTGCGCGCCTGAAAACGTTTCGCCTTCGCCGCACGGTCGAGCTTTTCAAGCCGGATTCGCGTCGGTACAATAACGCCGTCCACTTTCCGGAAGGCATCCCATGCGCACGTCGTCCACGCGGTTCTGGCTGCTCTTTCTCCTCACGGCAGCGCTCTTCGTGAGCGGTTGCGGGTGCGGCGACGACGACGACGATTCCGGCGATGACGACGACGACGACCAGAGCGACGACGACACGACCGACGATGACGACGTCTCCGACGATGACGTCGATGACGACACCGGCGACGACGACACGGGCGCGGGGTGCGAGGAAGTCCCGCCCTCCACGAACGCGCACACGCTGCTCGGGCTCAACTACCTCGTCGTGCCCGCCGCGCCGCTCGCCCGCGAGGAGTTCCACGCGGCGCTGGCCGAGGATCCGGAAGATCAGGATGCGCTGATGGGGCTCATCCTCGCCGACGCGGTGGCGACCTTCGACGCCATGAGCCTCATTCAGACCTACATTGACTACATCCTGCAGGGCTACGAGGAACAGGCGAAGGCCGAAGACGACAACCTGCAGTATTACATCGACGAGTTGCTCGACGAACTGTTCGGTGCGCTGTTCCTCGATCTCTCCGACGAGATGCCGGACCTCGTGGACAAAGCCTCGCAGGTCGAGTGCCTCTCGCTCGAACTCACGGCTTTGCCGATCCGCCAGGACTTCGAGGAGATCGCGAACGTCAGCGGCGACGACTGGGACATGTCGGAGGTGATGGCGAGCTACGGCCTCGTCGCGCCGCTCTCCGGCGCGGTCCGGCTGCTCACGGTGCTCAACTTCAATTTCGACCTGTCGTACGTCTTCGGACTCGCCGACATCGATTTCGGCAGCTACGACACGACCGAGATCATCTCGATCATCGTGGACATCCTCGACAAGATCCTGAATGACCCGGCGTTCCCCGACTTTCTGACGATGGCGGACGGCGGACTCGAAGACTATCGTAAGATTCAATTCGAGCTCGGTCTCGGCTTTCGCGCGGCGGCGGACACGTTTGTGACGATTCGCGGCGAGACCGACGATCAGGTGGACGACGTGCTCGGCTACGTCGATGTCAACGGCGACCTCGCCTACGAGCCCGATTTCGATCACTACTTTGTCCCCGGCTACGGTGAGCTCGACGCCGACGGCATGTCGATCGCGGCCGCTTACGAAAACATGTTCCGCGATCTCGGCGACAGCTTCCTCGACAATACGGAGTACGACGTCGACCCCGCGAATCCCAATCCCTTCGACTTCGCGAGCCTGAACGCGCTGATGCGCGGAGCGGGCCTGCCGCCGCTGCTGCCGAGCTTCGACTGGGCGCTGAACGAGGGATTCGAGGGCGACATCACCGAGGACGGCCTGCGCAACACGCTGCGCACCATCGTCAATCTGCTCCAGACGCTGCTGCCCGCGCCGCCGCCGTATTGATCGGCCGTAAGGATTGTTGAGCCATGTCGCGCGGCGATGATTCGGCGTGCGTCGACGTCGTTTACGAGGACAACCACGTCATCGCGATCGTGAAGCCCGCGGGCGCGGCCTCGCAGCCCGACCGCACCGGCGATCCCTGCATCATCGATACGGTGAAGACGTTGCTGAAATCGCGCGACGCCAAGCCGGGCAACGTGCATCTCGCGAGTCTTCACCGCCTCGATCGCCCCGCTTCGGGTGTGCTGCTGCTCGCGAAGACGTCGAAGGCGGCATCGCGGCTCGCCGAGGCGTTTCGCGACCGCCGCGTGACCAAGACCTACCTGGCCGTCGTCGAGGGATCGCCC
This sequence comes from Deltaproteobacteria bacterium, assembly GCA_020845895.1. Lineage (NCBI taxonomy): Bacteria > Pseudomonadati > Myxococcota > Myxococcia > Deltaproteobacteria bacterium. The sequence continues at coordinate 5,728 of JADLEX010000020.1, forward strand.
GCGCGCGATCACGACCGACTGGAACAGCATCTGAAGAAGGACGCCGCGCGCAACACCAGCCGCATCGTGTCCGCGAACGCGCCGGGGGCGAAGTCCGCCGTGCTGGAGTACCGCGTGCTCGCGCGCTCCGCGATGGAGTCGCTCGTCGAAGTGAACATCGAGACCGGCCGCAGCCATCAGATCCGCGTTCAGCTTGCCGGAGCGGGAATGCCGATCGCGGGGGATCGGCGCTACGGCGCGAAGCGGGGTTTCGGGCCGATGATCGCTCTGCACGCGGCGCGGCTGCGTTTTCCGCATCCCGTGCGCGATGAAGACGTCGAGGTGAGCGCCGAGATCCCAGCGCGGTGGCGGGAGCTGTTCGGCGAAAAGTTGCTCGGTGCCGCGCGAACGAAGACCGCGGCGCAGACCTATCCGGCGACGCCGGTGTAAGTCTTGTCCCACGCGGCGCGCAGTGGCTCTCCGGCGTCGATGCGCGCCTTCATCTTGCGGATACGTCGATAGCCGAGCGTCACGCCGAATGCGAGATTGAGCCCGGAGCGCCACGTCTGTTCGCGGGCGCGGCAAACGAGTGTGCCGGTCGTGAGTTTGGCGAGCAGGTCGACGGGGCCGTCGAAATCGTCCATCAGCACGAACCCGTTGCCGACGCCCGACGCGACGTGCGCGTCCGAGCCGCCGCCGACGAGGATCTTGTGCGCCAGCGCCCAGAGCACGGCGTCGCGGTCGTGCGCGGCCTGGCTGCCGCGCGCATTGAGGCCCTCGATGATGTCGAGGTGCGACGCCAGGCGCGGCAAAACCTCGGGACGCATGCGCGAGCCGAGGTAGGGCAGGAACGGGTGCGGCAGATAGGTTACGCCACCGGCGTCGTGGATGAACTTCGCGGCGTCCACGGGATCCATGTCGCGCGGCGGGTCCTTCGTCAACGAATCGAGAAACAGGCCGATCAGTTCGCCGTGCGTCGTCATGATCTCGCAGCCGATGATGACGCGAAACGGGGGATCGAGTTCGCGCACGGCGAGACCACCCAGGCGCGTGCCGTGGTCGGTGACGGCGACGACATCGAGGCCCGCCTCCCGCACGGCCTGCGCGAACTGCCGGGGATTCATCGAGCCGTCGAAGCTGAAATTCGTGTGGTTGTGCAGATCGACCTTGAGCATGCGTTCAATTTACGCGGCGAAGCGCCGAGCGGCAATGCGCGGCGCGTGCGGCGTCGTGACGACCCGTGTGCAGGCTTGAGACGGCCTTGGCGCTGTGACAATATCAGCGCCCCATGTCGCTTCCCCGTTCATTTTTTCTCATCGCCGCGCTCGTGCGGCTCGTCGCGGGATTCGGGCGTTTTTCGCGACTCGATCTCAAACCAATGCACCACGACGAGGGCGTCAATCATCATTTCGTCGATCGGTTTCTGATCGGCGAGGGCTACGCCTACAGCCCTGATAATTTCCATGGTCCGTTGCTGTACGAGATTGCGTTTCCCGTGGTGGCGCTGTTGGGCGACGACGAAACCGTGCTGCGCGCGATGCCCGCCGTCATGGGACTCGTCGCGGTGGTCGCGACGCTCGCGGCGGCGCCACTCGTCGGCCCGGTCGGCGTGCTGTTCGGCGCGTCGGTGCTCGCCGTGGCGGCGCCCGACGTGTACTTTTCCCGCACGTTCATCCACGAGGTCTATCTCTCACTTTTTCTCATCGCGACGATCGTGTTCGGGCTCCGATTCCTCCGCGACGCGCGCCCGCGGGATCTGCACGGCACGCTGATCTCGCTCGTGGCCGCTTTCGCCATCAAGGAGACGACGGCGATCGCCGTCCTGGGCATGGCGGCGGGATTCGCCGTCGCGCGAGTCGCGGGGTACGAGTCGCCGTCGGGCGTGACGTTCACGAATCCTCTACCGAGAATCGGACTTCGCCGCGCGCTCGACGCCGCGGGCATCGCGCTGATCGTCTGGATCCTGATGTTCACGACGTTCGGCACGAATCCGCGCGGCATCGTGGATTTTTTCGTCGCCTACGTACCTTGGCTCAAGACGGGCGTCAGCGACACGGGCCACGTCAAGTCGGCGATCTACTTTCCCCGGCTCGTGCTCTATTACTATTGGCCGCTGCTCATCGCGGCCGTGCCCGCGCTCGTCGATGTCGCGCGCACCCGGTGTCGCGATTCCATCTTCTTCCTGACGTTTTTCGCCGTTCAGCTTGCCGTCTATTCGGCCATCCCGTACAAGACCCCGTGGTGCGTGATGCCGATCGTCGTGCCGCTCGTGTTTCTCGCGGCCATCGGCGTGCAGACCGCGTGGCGAATTGCCGAGCCGAATCTCGCGGCGCGGATCTGTCTCGCCGCTGCGATGCCGGCGGCCGTCGTCGCCATCGGGTCGTATTCGTGGAAGGTGAATTTCGAGCAATACGACGAGGATCGCGAGCCGATCGTTTACGTCCAGACGCTGCGTCGATATCTGGAGATGATTCCCGTCATCGACGCGGCGGCGAAAAACGATCAGGGAAACTCGACCGAGATCCTGATCGTGGACTATCAGAGCCCGACCAAGTATTACCTGCGTGCGTATCGCAACAAGACGTATTACGCGAACGCGCCGGAATTGCCCGTCACGACGCCGGTCGTGATCGCATCGAAGAGTTATGCGGACAAGGTGCGGGAGAAACTCGCGTCGCCGTATGTGGAGAGTCGTTACCCGGTCTGGCCGGGCATGGAACTGGTGCTGTTCGTCCGCGAGGATTTGACGGCGGACCCGACAAAGAACGGAGAACCGATTGACGGATGAAACGCTGACCATCGAACTGCCCGACGGCGCCGTCGCGCTGTTACACGAAAACCACGACACGCCGGTGGTCGCCTGCATGGCCTACGTGCGCGTGGGATCGGCCGACGAGACCCCCAGGCAGGCGGGTCTCGCGCACCTGCACGAACACATGATCTTCAAGGGGACGCCGACGCGGCCGGTCGGGCGCATCGCGGCGGACATCGAGGCGGCGGGCGGCGACATCAACGCTTACACGACCTTCGACCACACCTGCTACTACGTGACGATCGCGTCGCGCTGGTGGCCGCGCGCGCTCGATGTTCTGACCGACGCGATCCGCAACGCGAGCCTCGACGCGGACGAATTGGCGAAGGAACTGCGCGTCATCTTCGAGGAGATGAAACGCGCCGATGACACGCCCGGCCAGATCGTCGGCAACAACCTGCTCAAGCTCCTGTTCGCGCGCCACCCCTATCGCCACCCCGTCATCGGCCGGCGAAAGACGCTCGCCGCGATGACGCGCGACGACGTGAAGGCGTTCTTCGACGCGTACTACGCCCCAGCCAATGTGTTCTACGTTCTCGCGGGGGATTTCGACGCACGCGAGGCGCGGCGGATGCTCGAAGCCACCGCGCGAACGGCGAAAGCCCCCGAGCCGGAGAAACCGGCGCGCCCCGCCGAGCCGCGTCAGACGCGCCCGCGCGCGCACGTCGCGCTGTCCGACGTGCAGGAAACGACCTTCGAGGTCGCGTGGCGCGTGCCGAGCGTCGGCGATCCCGACAGCGTCGTGCTCGACGTGCTCGCGCTCGTGCTGGGTTCGGGCGAATCGTCGCGCCTCGTCCAGCGCGTCAAGCGCGGCAAGCGCCTCGTGCACGAGGTCTACGCCTACAACTACAGCCTGCGCGATCATGGCGTGCTCGCGGCGGGCGGAGTCTGCGCGCCGAGACGGACGCTCGCGGCGGTCGCCGCCGTGCTGCGCGAAGCCGAGCGATTCCGGCAGGAACCGATTTCGAACGAGGAACTCGAGCGCGCGAAGCGGAACATCGAGGCGGATTTCGTGTTCGAGCGCGAGACGCCCTCGGGTCTCGCGAAGAAACTCGGGTACTCGTATTTGCAATTCGGGCGGCTCGATTTTGACGAGCGCTACCTCGCGACGCTGGCCGCGGTGGACGCCGAGGCCGTGCGACGCGCGGCGTGGATGTATCTCGATCGTTCGCGGGCGAACGTGAGCGTGCTCGCGCCCAAGCCGGTCGCCGCCGGTCTCGACGCCAAAGCCGTGCTGGCCGCCGTGGACGCGATCAAACCGGTCCGCGCCGCGCGCGCCGCCGGGGCGTCCACCCCCGAGAAGGCAACACCGGTCTCGCCGACGCTCGCCGCGGTGCACGGGCGACGCGCTCGGCTGCGCATGACGACGCTTGACAACGGCATGCGCCTGATCGTGAAAGAAACCGCGCAGGCGCCGATCTTTTCGATGCGCACGTGCGTCGCGGGCGGATCGCGGTACGAAAAACCCGAGACGGCAGGGATCTCGCGATTCCTTTCCCGCATTCTCACGCGGGGGACGAAGCGCCGCGACGCGCTGGAATTCGCGAAGACGGTCGAGTCGCTCGCCGGCGGCATCAGCGGATTCTCCGGACGCAACAGCATCGGCATCACGACGGAGTTTCTGAGCCGCCACCTGCGCACGGCGTTGGAACTGACCGCCGAGGCGCTGTGGGTGCCCAGCTTCGACGAGGCCGAGATCGACCGCGAGCGGCACGAGCAGATCGCGTCGATCAGGCGCCGCGAAGACGCGCTCGAACGCCGGTGCATGGACCTGTTTCTCTCCACGCTCTTCGTGCGTCATCCCTACGGCTTGCCGGGAGCCGGCACGGAAGAATCGGTGCGCGCGCTGACGGCGAATCGGCTGCGTGCATTCCATCGCCGGTTGCTCGATCCGCGCCGGATGGTCGTCGCCATCGCGGGCGACGTGCGTTTCGAGGAGGTCGTCAATCTCGCCGAGGAGTATTTCGGACGCCACGCGGGTCGAACCACGTCCGAGGCGGCGCTCGCGCCGGAGCCGATTCCGGACGCGCCGCGCTCGGTGGTGGTGCATCGGGACAAGGAGCAGGCGCATTTGATCGTCGGGTTTCAGGGCGCGCGGCTGGCGGGACGCGATCGGCACGCGATCGAGGTGCTCAACGCGCTGCTGTCGGGGCAGGGCGGGCGGCTGTTCATGGAGCTTCGCGACCGCCGCCACCTCGCGTATTCGGTGTCGAGCTTCAATCAGGAAGGCGTCGAGCCCGGCGCGTTCGGCATCTACATCGGCACCTCGCACGGCAACGTCGATGCGGCGCGCAAGGGCATCTGGGAGCAGATCGAACGGCTGCGTTCGGAGCCGATCGGCGAAGACGAACTCGAGCACGCGAAAAACTACCTGATCGGCAGCACGCAGATCGAAATGGCGCACATGTCGTCGGTGGCGCTCTCGATGGCGCTCGACGAATTGCTCGGCCTGGGCTATCGCGATCCCTTCCGGCTGGCGAAGGCGATCGAGCGCGTGCAGGCGCGCGATGTGTTGCGCGCCGCGCGGCACTATCTGCGTCCCGAGGCGCACGTCGAGGCGCTCATCACGGCGCCCGGCCGCACGTAGGCGGAGCGAGCGTGGCTGAATCCGGACAGCGGTCCCTCGGCCAGCGGGCGGCCGGGGCGATGGCGTGGAACTTCGCCGGCAAGCTGTACTTCATGCTGGCGAAGTACGTCGAGAGCATCATCCTGCTGCGAATGCTCGGAGCGCTGGAAAACGGCGCGCTGATCGGCGCGCTGAACATCCAGGCCACGCTGGTGATGTTCATCAGCCTCGGTATCGGCAACACGCTCCTGCGATTTTTGCCGCAGATCCGCGAAGAGGGTCTGGGCGAGCGCGCGTTCCTGCGCCGCCTCATGGCGTTTCGCCTCGCGGTGTCGCTCGGGGCCGGGGCGCTGCTCGTTGTGTTCGCGCGCGCAATCGCCGCGTCGTATCTGCACGACGAGTCCCGGGTCGGTCTCGTGTACGCATCGGCGGTGATGCTCGTCACCACGTCGGTGCAGAACCTCCAGACGCGCATCCTCGTCGCGCGCTATCGCCAGAAGCAGATCAACGTCATCCAGTCCGCGGTGGTCACGGTCTATCTCGCCGTCGCCATCGTCGGCCTGGTCGCGGGCGGCGGTGTCACGCTGGTGATATCCGCCAACGCCGTCGCCACGCTGCTGGGCTGCGCGTGGATGTGGTGGGACGAGCGAAAGACGCGTCCCGTCGAACAACCCTCGGCGCCGCCGACCGGCGCACGCACACGCGCGTTTTCGATTCGCCGCTTGGTCGCGTTCTCGTTCACGTTCTACCTCTACGATCTGCTCAACATCGTGCTGGAAAAGCAGCTCGACATCTGGATGCTCGGATTCCTGCATCCCGATCTTCGGCAGGTGACGTATTACGCCCTCGCGTACAACTTCGCGTTTTTCGCGTACGGCGTGTTCTCCAAAGTCTTCACCGAAGGCTTCACGCTCTCGCTCGTGGCCGACGTGTACGCGACGGGCGACATGGCGAAGCTGCGTCGCGTGTTCGGCGCGATCTTCGAATACATGTACCTGTTCGCGATTCCGGTCGCGGTGGGCGGCCTGCTGCTCGGCGACGATCTGCTGCGCCTCATGTACGGCGACGAGGGACTCGGCATCATCGGCCCGGCCATGCTGTTCCTGCCCGTCATGGCGATCGGAAAATACTCCGGCATCGCCGCGAATTTTCTGGGCGCGATGGACCGCGAACGCGCGTTGATTACCTCGCGAGCGATTTTCGGCGCGGCAAACGCCGCCGTGAACGTCATGCTGATTCCGCGTTACGGCGCATGGGGCGCGGCGATCGGCACCGCCGCCGCGACGCTCGCGGGATTCACGTACGAGGCCGTGCTGCTGCACCGCGCGCTGCGCCCGACTTATCCGTGGAAATTCGTCGCAAAGATCTCGCTGGCGTCGGCCGTGATGGGACTTGCCGTGGCCGGGGTTTGTCGCTATGTTCCGCCCGCCGACGCATGGCGCCTCGCGGTGGGGTTGCCCGTCGGCGTATGCGTTTTCGGAGCGATGCTCGTCGTGCTGCGTCCCATCGACCCCGCCATCCTCGAGATCGTCGGCAAGACCAGGATTCCGGGCGCCGCCTTCGCCGCGCGCTGGATGACGCCGCGCAAATCCGGAGCCCCATCGTGATCGAGTGCGTTTTGCTCGGCAGCGGCGGCATGATGCCCATGCCGTATCGGTTTCTCGTCAGCCTCGCGGTACGACTCGAAGGGCGCACGCTGCTGTTCGACTGCGGCGAGGGCACGCAGATCCCGGTCAAGATGACCAAGATCGGTATCAAGCCGATCCGCGACATCTTCATCAGCCACCTGCACGCCGATCACGTCACGGGCCTACCCGGCATGCTCATGATGCTCAATCAGAGCGAGCCCGACGGCCCGGTGCGAGTCTACGGCCCGCGCGGCATCGCCGATTACGTCGACGCGCAGGAGCGCACGCTGGCCTTCGAGCGCGACTATCCGCTCGAGGTCCGCGAGTTGCACGGCACCGAGGGCGTGGCGCTCAGCGAGGACAGTTTCGAGGTCGTGTTCCGGCAGCTTCGCCATCGCACGCGCTGCTTGGGTTACGCGGTCGTCGAGCGCGACCAGCCGGGACGATTTTCCGTCGAGCGGGCGCGCGAACTGGGCGTGCCCGAGGGTCCGGCATGGGGGCGTCTCCAGCGCGGCGAAACGGTCGCCCTGGATGGTGGCGTCGAAGTGAAACCCGACCAAGTGCTTGGTCCCGCGCGGGCAGGCCGGCGGATCGTTTATGCCAGCGACACGCGCCCGTGCCGCAACCTTGTCGAACTTGCGCGCGGCGCGGATCTGCTTTTCGTCGAGGGCATGTTCGAGCACGAGCTCGCGGTCGACGCGAACCAAAAAGGACACCAAACGGTGGTGCAGGCGGCGAAACAGGCGCGCGAGGCGGGCGTGGCTCGCGCGGTGCTGTTCCACTTTTCGCCGCGCTATCGAGACGAAGATTTGGCGCGGCTCGGCGCGCAGGCCAAGGCCGAGTTTCCCGCGATCGAGATCGGACGCGATCTGGCGAGATTCGAAATCCCCGTCCGGCCCTGATTCGCGCTGAGGCGCGATGAATCCAGTTGGGCGCAACGAATCCTGCAGGGCGCGATGAATCGCGCCCCTACCGCGCCGCGCGTCGCTTGACAACGCGGCGACTCGCCGAACAATGAATGTTCGATCCCGCGAATCACGGAGTCAGGCCGACCATGCGTCCCCACGTATCCATTGTCGCAATCGCAATTCTGATCGGGTGCGCCTGCGTGCCGGATCGCGATGTGGACGACGATGCCGCGTTGCATTGGATCGACGTGAGCGGCGGCGGGTTCGTGATGGGCTGCGCGGCACTGGATGTCGAATGTGCTGAGGACGAATTGCCGGCGCGCGAGGTGAGCGTCTCGGCATTTCGCATGCTCGCGACCGAGGTGACGCTATTGCAGTATCTCCACGTGGCGGGCAACAACCCGAACACGTTCAACGATTGCTCGCGATGCCCCGTCGAGGGTGTGGACTGGTTCGCCGCCGACGCATTCTGCCGCGCGATCGGGGCGCGGCTGCCGACCGAGGCCGAGTGGGAGTTCGCCGCCAGGGCGGGCTCGGACATGACGTGGCCATGCGGAGAAGACCCGGCGTGTCTGGATGAAATCGCGTGGCACGCGGGCAACGCCGGCGGCGCGACGCACCCGGTGGCAACGAAAGCCGCCAACGCGTGGGGGTTCTTCGACCTGCCCGGGAACGTCGATGAATGGACGTCGGATTGGTACGCCCCGCTCGCCGACATTGACGAGACGAGCGACCCGACGGGCGCGGACGAGGGCGTGTGGCGCGTCATCAAGGGCGGAAGCTGGCTGGTCGGAGAGGCGTGGCACCTGCGTCCGTCGTACCGGGGATTCGGCGTGGATCTCGCGCCGAACTTCGCGGCAAGCCACGTCGGTTTCCGCTGCGCGATGTCGATTTCGGACGAGAACACCCGGTCGGAGTGAAGAGCATGACGACGCGAAAAGAGCCCGAACGGTTGATGGACGACGTGAGCGCGCTGGCCGAGATTCCGAATCGCGGACCCGCGACCGAGGGCGAGGCGCGCGCCGCGCTCTACGTTTCGCGGAGAATGACGGATCTCGGGCTCGATCCGCAGGTCGCGCCGTTTCGCGTGGTGCCGCACTTCCCGATGGCGTGGGCGCTGCACGCACTGTTTCTGGCGGCCACGTGCCTGATCGCCGTCACGAGCCCCTTCGCGGCCTTCGTCGCGCAGGCGCTCATCTTCATTTCGTTCTGGGGCGACTCGACGACACGTTTTTACTGGATTCGCTCGCTGCTTCCATCGGCGACCAGCCGTCACGTGATCGGCCGTCTCGCGGCGAAAGGCGTCGCGAAGAAGACCGTCGTGTTCGCCGCGCACATCGACTCGGGCCAGATGGGGATGATCATGGAACCGGTGCAGGCCGAGAGAGTCTGCCGTTTCCACAAGCGCGTCCTCGGAACGCAGCCCTTGATGCTCTCGCTCGTCGTCGCCGCGTTCCTGACCGCGCCGGTGGCGGTGCTGCACTACCGCGTGATGGGGCCTGGCGGCGCGTCCACGTACATTCTCCTTGCGGCGATCGTCGCCAACCTCATTCCGGTCGTCATTTTTTCGCAGCTCGAATTCGCGAAGATCAGCCCGGGCGCGAACGACAACGGTTCGGGCGTGGCGGTCATGCTCGAAATGGCCCGGCGCCTGCGTGCGAAACCGGCCGAGAACACCGAGGTGGTTTTCGTCGGAGTCGGCTCGGAAGAAACCTACATGATGGGCATGGCGTGTTTCATGGAAGAGCACGGGCATCGCTTCGACCGCAACCACACGTACTTTCTCGTGCCCGAGTCGTGCGGGAACGGCACGCCGCGCGTCATCGTGGCGGAGGGCGTCGTTTCGATGCACCATCACGATCCCGAACTCGCCGGGCTCGTCTTTCTTGCCGCGCGCCGCCGGGGCATCAAGGCCGATCCGGTCACGTTGCGCACGGGCGGGACCGACTGCACGCCGCCCTCGGTGCGCGGGTATGCCGCGACGGGCATCATCTGCATGAACGAAAACGACTACGTGCCCAACTATCACTGGAACACCGACCTGCCGCGCGATGTGAAGCCGGATGTGATGACGCGGGTCGCCGACATCTTCGAGGAGACCGTGCGCATCATCGACAAGGATCTGTGAACACCGTTCGATCGCATTGATCCGGCGCGATCGGTTCTGCTAGAGTCCCACGCCATTCCTGCGGAAAGGGAGCGTGATGACGACCGTGAAAATCGGGGTGATCGGGGGCAGCGGCCTGTACGAGATGGAAGGTCTCGCGAACGTGCGCGAGGTCGTGGAGTCGACCCCCTGGGGCGCGCCCTCCGACGCGCTGATCTGCGGCGACCTCGGCGGCGTGCCGATGGTTTTCCTGCCGCGCCATGGCCGCGGGCACGTGCTCACACCGTCGGAAATCAACTATCGCGCGAATATCCACGCGCTGAAGAGTCAGGGTGTCACGCACGTCATCAGCGTGTCGGCGTGTGGATCGCTGCGCGAGGAGATCGAGCCGGGCCGCATCGTGCTCATCGACCAGTTCTTCGACCGCACCAAGGGCCGCGCATCGACGTTCTTCGGCGACGGCGTCGTCGCGCACGTCGCGTTCGCCGACCCGGTCTGCCGCGATCTGCGCGCGTTGCTGCTCGACGTCGGTCGCGAACTGGGCATCCCCGTGCACGACGGCGGGACCTACGTGTGCATGGAAGGCCCGGCGTTTTCGACTCGCGCTGAGAGCGTCTTTTATCGACAGATCGGTGCGGACGTCATCGGCATGACGAATTTGACCGAGGCCAAGCTCGCGCGGGAGGCGGAGCTGTCGTATGCCACGCTGGCGCTCGCGACCGACTACGATTGCTGGCGCGAGCACGACGCCGACGTGGACATTCAGGACATCCTGCGCGTCATGTCGCAGAACGTCACCAACGCGAAGGCGATCATCCGCGCCGCCGTGCCGCGCATCACCATGCAAATCGGTACCGCGTGTTTCGAGGCGCTCAAGTTCGCGATCATCACGGACCGCTCGAAAATTTCGACGAAGCGCAAGGACGATCTGCGCGTGATCGCGGGGAAGTATCTCGATTAATCCTGCAACAACTGGAAGATGTAGGCGGTGTAGTTGCGGGTTTCCTCGGGCATGCGGTCAAGCCCTTTCGAGTCGACGTTGCCCGGACCCCAGTTGTAGGCGGCCAGCGCCGCGCGCAGATTCCCCTGATAGCGGTCGAGCATCTGCCGGATATACCGCGCGCCGCCCATGATGTTGTCCAGCGGATCGAACGAGTTGTTGACGCCGAGCGCGCTCGCCGTGCCCGGCATGAGCTGCATGAGCCCGCGCGCGCCCGCCGGCGACACCGCCTCGGGGTTGTAGTTGCTCTCGGCGCGGACAATCGCGTGGATGATGCGCTCGGGCAGGCCGAAGCGCCGTGCGGCGAAACCGATGATCTCGTCGAACTTCGAGCCCGGCCGATACGGCTCGACGGGCCGGATCACCTCTTCCACCTCCGGCTTTTGCTGCATTTGCGCGGCGATCGCCATGAGACCGAGCCACTGATACGTGGTGGACGCGCCCTCGACGTCGCCCGACAGCGCCGAAAGCGCCTGTCCGCGCGCCGTGTTCATCAGGTGCATCGCCACCTGGCGAAGAGCCTCGGCGCCTTGATCGGACGGCGGGCGTTCGGCCTGCGCGTCGAGCACGTCTTCGAACGACCCGCGCTCCGCGCGAACGGAGGGCGGCGCGCCCGCACCGAGCGACATCGGCTCGCCGTCCCAGTGGATTGCGATGGGGCTGGACGGATTCATCCCTCAATTGTACCCAATCGTTCGGCGGAATTCCACGTCCAAGTTGCGTCATGAACGGCACGGTCGGCGGGACTGGCGGACGCCCAAAAAAAATTTTGCCCCGGGTGAGACCGGGGCAATGGCGATGTTTCCTTGGGTCGTGCTTTGTGTGTGAAGGAGGGAGCCCGGTCCGATCGGCTTTCGCCTTGCTTTCCGGGGGGTGGCCTTGCGGCTTTTCCCGTCCAACCAACATCCGCACCTTAAATCGGCGTGAGAAAATCGAGTATGACTTGCGTCATCAAGGTGTCGTTCCCGATCGGAATGGTCAGGCGCGGAAAATCCGTCAGTTTGCCGCGGGTTTTTCCGTCGCGGTGGCCGGGCGGAGCAGGTGCCGACGCAGAAAGTCGGCCATCTTGGGGTAAGCGTCGAGACGGTTTTTCAGCTTCGTCAGCCCGTGACCCTCGTCGGCGTAGAGCAGGTATTCCACGTCGCGTCCGTTCGCTTTCACCGCCGCGACCATCTGCTCGGCCTCGTTGGTCGGCACACGCGGGTCGTTCGCTCCTTGGATCACCATGAGCGGAGCGGCGATGCGGTCGGCCTTGTGAACGGGACTGATCGAGACGAGGAATTCGCGGTCGTTCGCGAGCGATCCGTATTCCGCCTCGCGCAGCGGTCGCCGCCAGGAGCCGGTTTTTTCGAGAAACGTCTCGAAGTTGCTGATACCCACGATCGAAACCCCCGCGGCCCACAGGTTCGGGTATTCCGTGAGCCCCGCGAGCACGACCCAACCGCCGTAGCTGCCGCCGATCACGCCGATGCGTTTTTCGTGAATCCAACCGCTCTTTTTCAGGTACTCCGCGCCGAGCGCGTAGTCGCGAAGCGAGTTCATGCGGTTTCGCTTGTCGTCGAGCGTCAGGTACGTCTTTCCGTACCCCGCGCTGCCGCGCACGTTGGCGGCGAAGATCGAGACGCCCCGGCTCAGAAAATACTGGAAGAGGGGCGAAAAGGTCGGGCGTTCCTGCGCCTCGGGGCCGCCGTGCGCGTACACCAGCGCCGCTCCGTTGCCGTCGCGCTGCGCGTCGCGCGGACGATAGAAGTACGCCGGCACGACGAACGACCCGTGCCCGGGGTACTTCAGGAACTCGGGCTCCACGAAGCTCGCGGGATCGATCCCCGCCGTGTCGGAGGTGGTGAGCCGCCGGTTGGTGCCGGACGCGATGTCGAAAACCCACAGGTCCGACGGCGCGGTCGGCGACGTGAAGGAATAAAGCAGTTTCTTGGCGTCGGGCGAAAACGCGAACCGATTGACCACGCCGCCCGTGAGCGGGATCTGCCCGAACGTCTTCTGCCGGTCGATGTCGACGAGAAACGGTTTCGAGTAACCGTTGACGTTCAGCGAATACGCCATGAATTTGCCGTCTCGGCTGATGGTGAGCGCCTCGGTGTCCCACATCGCGGCGTCGAGAAAGTCCACGATGCCCCGCCGAAGACGAAAGAGCGCGAGCTTCGACCAGTCCTGCGTCAGATTCGAGACGACGTAGAAGTTTTTGCTCTCGAAAGGCCAGACGACCTGCGTGTACGTGGCGTAACCCGTATGCGGCGTGAGGTGGCGATCCTTAAGCGATTCGAGTTCCACGAGATACAGGTTGTTGTTGAGGTTCGATTCCCAGTTGGTGACGACGAGATAGCGGTCGTTCCACGACCACGCGGCGACCTCGTTCATGCCGTCCTGCTCGAAGACGCGTCGTGCTTTGCCCGTCGCCACCTCCATCACGTACACGTCGAACCACCGCTCGTCGCGCTCGTTGCTCGCGTAGGCGATGTAGCGCCCGTCGTGCGACCAAGCGCCGAAGGTGTGAATGACCTTGGGGTTTTGGGTGAGCGGCCGGATGCCCGTGCCGTCGCCGTTCATGAGATAGATCTGCGTGCGTTCGTTGCCGCCCTCGTCCATGCCGAAGGCGATGACGTCCTGCGTGGGCGAGTACTCCGCGAAGGCGACGCGCTCTTTGCCGTCGGTGAGTTGACGTGTGTTGCCGCCCGACGACGGCACCTGCCAGACCTGGTCGGTGCCGCTCACGTTGGTCAGATAGACGACGCGCCGTCCGTCCGGCGACCACGACCCGCCCTTGGTCGAGCGGATGTTCAGGTATTGCTCGATCGAATATGTCCCCTCGTCGGCGACCGAGACACCGGCGATCAACCATCCCCAAATCGCAAAAACGACGGCGAGCGAAAAAGCCCGATTCCCTGCGCGGCAAATCGTCATTCCAGAACCCCCACGACGCGGCAAAATGACAGCGGACCGTATCGGGCGCGGCGCGCGGTTGTCAATTGCGTCGGCGGCGCAGTGTTCGCTGACAATTGAAAGCGACTTCACGGCGCTTGAAGTCGCCTTGGACCGGGCCTAATGTGGCGCGGCTTTTCGGGCGCGTCGACGCCGTTTTTTGGGGAGATTCGTGGACTGGCTGTGGTCCATTCTGCCGATGGTGCCCACCGTGGTGGCGCTGATCGACTATTTCCGGCGACGGCCCGAATTCTACTGGTTCTTCATCATCGTCTTTTTCCCGACGCTCGGCCCCATCGTCTATTTCCTCGTGGTCGTGCTGCCGCACTCCGCCGTCGAGGGCGCGGTGTCGATCACGCTGTCGGAGCGTCGCCGCAAGAAGGAACTCGAAGCCCGCATCGGGCAGGCGCCGCTGCCGGGGCTGCTGGCCGAACTCGGTGAGCTTTATTACAAGGACGGCCAGTTCGGACCCGCCGCGAAGTATCTGGCCGATGCGCTCGACAAGGGGATCGACCACCTCGAAGCGCGCTTCTACCTGGGTCTCGCGTGCGAGCGTCTGGGGCGCACGCGCGACGCGATCGACCATCTCGTCAAGGTCGTGCGGGCCGATCCCAAATTCCGTTACATGGAAGCCATGCTCGCGCTCGGGCGCAACCTGGAGGCCGATGGCCAGCTTCGCGACGCCGAGGCCGCTTACCGGCAAGTCCGGCAAACGCACACTTACGCCGAGGCGCGCGCGCGACTGGCGGATCTGCTGGAAAAAAAGGGACAAAACGGCGAGGTACGCAAGCTCTACGAACTGATTGTCACCGATGCGATGGGCCAGCCGGGTTACATCCGCCGCCGCGAAGCCCCCTACATCCGCAAAGCGAAGCTCTGGCTCAAGACGCACGCGTCGTGAAACTCAAGACGCACGCGTCGTGAAACTCAAGACGCACGCGTCGTGAAAC
>JADLEX010000021.1 GCA_020845895.1 Deltaproteobacteria bacterium
GCGCCGACGCACGGCGTGCTGACGGTCTCCATCAATCGGCTCGCGGCGCTGACCGGCATGTCGAGCGACCGCGTGGAATCGGCGCTGGCCGAACTCGAAAAGATCGGTCGCACCCGTTGGTTCCCGAAATACGAAATGCTCTTCGCCGTCGATTTTCTCGCGGCGAACGACAATTCGGAGAACTTCCGACGCGGCGCGGTGAAGAGCGCACACGGGTTGCCGCGAGAGCCCCGCGACGCGTTCTTCGCCCTGTACGATGACGAGGGACTTCCGCGCGATCTCGACGCGGTGCCCGGCGAATATCGAAGTGACGACGTTCAAACGCCGCTCGCATGGCGTCGCGATGCCGTCCGAACGCCGTCCGAACGGCGTAACGGAAAGGGCGGCGCGGACGAGCCGGGGAACGCAGGGGAGACCCCGTCGTCAGTGTCAGAGTCAGTGTCAGTGTCAGGGAGCGTCGCGAGAGCGTCGCGACGCCATCTGGACGCCGTCGGAACGCCGACCGAACTCGCGCGCACCCTCCGCGACAACCTCCCCGACCTCGTGCGCATGGCGAATTGCGGAACGCGGCTCGACGAGCAGCAAGACGAAATCGCCGCGCTCGTGGGACCGGACCTCGTGGACGTGGTGATCGGACTCGGTGCGCTGGACCTCTTCAACAAGCTCGACGATGCCTCCGCCGACCGGCGGATCTTCATGATCGGCGACGCGCTCGCGCGGCTCTCGAAACGAGGTGCCGCATGACGCGAGCCAAGTCCCCGCCGAACGACATCCCCGCCGAAATGGGCGTGCTCGGTGCGGTGCTCATCCGCAACGCGGCGCTCGACGAGGTGCGCCCCGTGGTGCGCGCCGATGACTTCTACCGGACGACGCACCAAAAAATCTTCGCCGCGATGACGGCGCTCGCGGACGAAGGCCGCGCCGTGGACCTCATCACGCTGCGTGACCGTTTGGGCGGGGAGGCGCTGGAGAACACGGGCGGGCTCAAATATCTGGACGACCTCCAAGACGCGGTCGCCACGAGCGCCTACGCCGTTCACCACGCGAACATCGTCCGCGAAAAGGCAAGGGCTCGCTCGCTCCTCGTCGCGCTCCACAACGGCGTACAGGCACTTTGGGACGCGAACGCGGACCCGGACGAGGTGCGCGCCGAACTGACGCGGCGGCTCGACGAGGTGGACGAGCGCGAACGCGGGAACGTGGTGTGCGTGGCCGATCTCGTGCCCGACACGATTGCCCGGGCGCAACGCGCGGCGCGCGGCGAAATGCCGACGTGCTACCCGACCGGCCTTGCGCCGCTCGACGAATTGATCGGCGGGCTCGTCCCCGGTCGGCTCACCATCGTCGCGGGACGCCCCGGCATGGGCAAGACGGCGTTTGCGGTCGCGACGGCGAACGCGGTCGCGGAATCGACCGGCAAGTCCGCGCTCGTCTTCTCGCTCGAAATGACCGCGCGCGACCTGACCGACCGACTCGTGTGTCAGGAAGCGCGGTGCTCGGTGCGCGCGGCTTTGGGCGGGCGCATCGGCCCGGACAGCCTGACGACGCTGGAGCGCGTTGGGGAGGGCGTGGGGCATCGGGTGTTCGTGGACGAGCGCACCCGGTTTCTCGAAGACATCGGCCCGGTGGCGCGGTCGGTGGCGCGTCGCGAAAGCGGGCTCGCGCTCGTGTGCGTCGATTACGCGCAACGCGTTCGCACCCGTGGACGCAAGAAGGAAGATCCGCGCCTGACGATGGACGAGGTTTCGCGCACGCTGGCCGATCTCGCGAAGGATCTCGACGCGCCGGTCATGCTCCTGTCGCAGTTGAACCGGCTCACCGAGCAACGCGACTCGAAGCGCCCGCGCATGTCGGAACTCAAAGAGTCCGGGGGACTGGAGCAGGACGCCGACGTGGTGCTTCTGCTCTACCGCGAAGGCTACTACTCCCCGAACGTCGAAAACCCCGACCGCGCCGAAATCATCGTCGCCAAGAATCGCCACGGGCGAACGGGAACCGCCGTCGTCCGATGGGACGGACCGCTCACCCTCTTCACAAACCCCCGCGCCGAATTGCGCGCGAACCGATGGGAGGATGCCCAATGACGAACGAACCGATGACCGTGGTCACGCAGAACCACGCGGACGCCACGAGCACCACGCCCGCGCCCGCCGCGCCGACGCGCAAGCCATGCCCGAAATTCGTCACGGACGAAGACGGAAAATTCCGGCTCAAAGATCCCGACGCCCCGCGCCTGACGTACCGCGAAATCATGGGCGTGCCCGACGCGGACGCGGCGACGGCGGAGGTGGACCGCATGGCGGTTGCTCTCCAGATGCTTGAACGGAAATCAAATTACGGCGATGTCCAGAACAAGTACCTCCCCTTGATTGCGTCCATCGGCCCGAAGGACGCCGTGGAAATGGCGCTCGCGACGCAATTCGTGGTGACGCACGCGATGACGATGCGGCTCATGAGTCTGACGGCGGGAACGGTGGCGGAGGGAGCCATGCTCGTTGGCGAGCGATGCATCAATCTCCTGACGAAGCTCCAGCGGACGCAAATCGCGCTGGCCGATGCGCTCGCACGCGGGCGTGGGAAATCCTCGTCCCAAACCATCCGAATCGAACGCGTGGACGTTGCCGACGGCGGTCAGGTCGCGATAACCGGGAAGCTCGAAGGGGGGCGGGGCGGGGCATGAAAACGGAAATCGCGAACGCACCCCATGAACCGCGAAAACTTGGCCGTCTGAAAAACGGCAATTCGCCCTTCGATCTCGCGACGGTCCGCCGATGCGGGGCGCGGCGCAAGCGCGACGGAATGCCGTGCCGTTGCCCGGCGATGAAGAACGGGCGATGCGCGCGGCATGGAGGGAAATCGACCGGCCCGCGCACCCTCGAAGGGCTCGCGCGGGCGGCGACGGCGAATTGGAAAAACGGATTCTATTCGCGAGCCATGATCGAAGACCGGCGTTTCATGCGCGCGCTGCTCGCGGCGAACCGCGCGGCGCTCGCGAAGGGGAGGTGACGCGCCACGGTTTTCCGCGTCGGCTATTCACCTCGCACCACTGTCTCGTATTTGGCGTAGATGTAGAGGACAATCACCGAATCTTGGTCGACACTATGGATCCTCGTGATTTTTCCGTTTTCAGCGGCGGCTTTCACGGTGCAGTCGCCCCACGCTGCGATGCCCAATAGCGATTGGCAGGTGGCGCGACCTTCTTTTGCGGGTTGGATATTAGTGTCACCCGCGCTAACCGGACCTTTTGTAACCGTCACCAAGCCGGTTGCGGGGCTATTTGCCATCGCGCAACCAAGGCCCGTGGCGACGATAAACGCAAAGGTGAAAACGAGAGCAAAAAACGTGGTCCGATTGTGCATCGTTGGCCCCTTCTCTTGGTTGGATTGCAGGAAATCGGAGAGCCTGTCCCATTCTCCGTGGAAAGTGGAACGACGGTTTCGTTGAGCATCGTTACGCCACAGCCTCTTTCCGGTCAAGCTCCGAGCCCGCTTTGAGGGCGGCCTGAAACATCCACAGATCCTTGTACCCCATCACCTTGCCCAAGCGCTTCTCGTGCTCCAGCAGCGCCGTCGCGCACCATCGAAGCGTCATCGCCGGGTCGCGCCATCGGCGGTCCTCCTTGGAAAAGGTCGTCCGGGTGTCGCAACCCAGACGGTAGGCTCGACTTGCGCGAAATTTCACCCGCGTGGTTGCTCAGTGGTTGCTCAAAAAAAACGGGCTAGACGCGAATGCATCTAACCCGTTGAATTTGTTGTGGTTGGGGAGGGAGTTGAACCCCCGACACAGGGATTTTCAGTCCCTTGCTCTACCGACTGAGCTACCCAACCGTGTCGGTTTTGCGGCGCACACGTTTGCCGCAAAGCCCCGCTTTTGTCAATCCGCTCGCGCTTTTTTACGAGGGGATCGCGGGGACACGCATCGCGTTGCGCTACGTGTCCCCGACCTGCCGGAAATCAGCCGCCGACGCGGTCGCGCAGCGCCTTGAGCACGCTCTTGAGGCTCTGATTCGTCAGGAAATTCTGAATGATCTTGGGCACCGACATGCCGGTGTCCACATCGATGACGTAGGCGACGATCGTGCCTTCGCCGTGTGGTTTGAAGACCCACGCGCCCACCGAATCCGACACGTTCTTCTTCGGCTTCGCGTCGTCGAGCCGCCACTGGATCGTGCCGTCGGAATTGACCTTGTGGATCGTCGTGTACTGGATCTCGTTGCCCATGATCGAGAGCATGAACTCGACATCGACGCGCTCGGCGGTCTTGTTCGTGACCTTCGTCGTTTTCACGTTGGGCATCCAGCTCGGGTAGGTGCCGAAGTCGTGGACCGCCGCCTGGATCTTGTCGGGTTTGGCCTTGATGTAAACGAAGCCGATGCCCCGGCCCTTGTCGCCCTTCGCGGCGTCGCTCGACAGGACCGTGTCCTTGATGATGTCGCCGTCCTCGAGCTTCTTGACGTTCTCGGGCGTCAGATACTTGTCCAGGCTCGGCACGGGCACGAAGTCCGCCGCCGCCCACGCCATCTGCGCCACGATCCCCGCCGTTCCCACCGCGACCAGCGCCGCGATGATCGCCGTCCCCAACCTCGTCTTCATGCGCCCACTCCTTCAGGTGATGGGAAGAGCCACGGGATTAGCACGCCCGCCGACGAATTGTCCACGTCGCCGCGCCTTGCCTCACGCGGTTCAGAACGTGTACCGGAAGGTCGTGTACCCGTAGTCGTTGTGGTCGAACTCTCCGAAGCGCGTGTCGTGCTCCCCGGCGAACAGCTGCGCCCCGACCTCGCCCGAGAAATCCGCCGTGAACTTGTAACGCACGTACGGCTTCATCATCCGGTCGTTGTGCCACACGTTGTATGCGCCATCCGCGCTGATCTCCAGGTCGTCGTCCCGCCAGCGCGTCTGCACCTTCAGCGTCAACATGCCCTCGTTTTTCGGGTCGAGCAGGGCGTCGTCGTGGTCGAGGATTTGTGTGTGCGTGTATTGGAGATTGATGTAGAGCTCGGTGCCGCTGCGCCAGTCCACGCCGGCCGCGCCGGACCAGCTCGGTTTGCGCGACCGCCACTCGGCGTCGAGAATGATTGGGGCGACCACGTTCATCGGCGGCAGGTCCGACGGGTCGGCCAGCGCCGGGTCGAGCTCGTGCATCCACCATCGCGGCGTCGAGTACGCGGCTTCGGTACGGAACGCGAACTTGTCGATCGTGAACGCCGCGCTGCCGCCGTACGCCTGATATCGCTGAAATTCCTCGCGCATCACGAGCACGCTTTCGCCGGCGAGGTAGAGTTCGGGGTCGATGGAGAGGCGAACGTCATAGGTCGGCAGGGGGTCGAATCCATCGAAGGCGACGGCCTCGAGGTCGAATCGTCCAACTGACCCCGCCAGTCGCGCCGCGCCCTGCACGTTGTCGGCCTTGGGTTCCGGAAAATTCCCGCGCTGAAGGGTGACGAGATCGGGCATGGCGGCGGCGATGTCGTATTGCAGCGCGAGCTGCCACGGCAGCCAGTCGCTCGCCGGATCGGGCAGCAGGGCCGGCGTGAAGATGGGGATCGCCACGCCCTGCAGCGACCACGCGTCGTAGCTGAGGGTCGCCGAAGCCATGGGTACGCCGATCTTGCGCTGCGGCTTGTCGAAGGTGATGAACCAGCGGTAGTCCTCGGGATTGATGAGATCGGTGGGGTTGAATTCGTCCGCCTTGCCCCACGCGAAGATCTTCTTGCCGATCTCCATCGAAAAGTGCGGCGTGTACCAGCCGCCGTACGCCTCGCGCAGGCGGCTTTCCAGACCGTTGTCGAACTCGATCGAGGTCGGATCGAAACGCAGGTCCGCGTTGACGAAAAGCCGGCCCGTGCCGTCGTCGTTTGCCGCACGACCGACGAGATCGATCCCGGTCATCATGAGCGTGAAGTCGCTCGCGTCGGACGCGTCGTCAGGGCGCTTCGACTCGAGAATCCGCAGGCGCGCCTGCTGCCAGACCGAACCGGAGACCGTCGGCTCGGCGAATGCCGGGGTCGCGACGACGAACGACGCGCAGATGACCAGAGCGAATGCGATCGCCGCCGGAGATCGTCGCCGATATTCGAGAGAGGTAATCATGTCAGAACCGTTTCTTCCCGGCTGCAATTGCCGCGCAGGGAGCCGTGACCTCATGTGGCACAGCCGCCCCCGGCTGTGCACTTTTCGGGCGGGCTCAGCCGGGGGCGGCTGTGCCACATGTGCATCGAGGGGTCGGGCACAGGCGAGGGCGCCCGTGCCACATGAACCGCCCGGCTAGTAGCGTTCCAGCGACTGCGTGGTGAAGGTGGTGTCGGGAATGTCCTTGTCGTACTCCACCGCGGTCAGCTCGAGCAGCGTCTTCGTCTTTTTGTCGGGCGTCTGCACCTCGAGCGTCTTGATCGTCCACCACTCGCCGACCTTCTCCACGACCGTCGCGTGGATGGTCTTGATGAGTTTTCCGCTCTTGTCGTACAGCTCGGCTTTGCGCCCGGCGAAGTTCTGCTTGTCGATGTAGAACACGCTCCGCGCGTAGGCCGTGCTGATGCCGGCCTTGGGCTTGGATTCGACGACCCAGCACGGAAATCCGTCGACGTCTTCTTCCTTCAGGATCGCGTGCTCGTAGTCCTCGGCGGAGATCGTGCCCATGTCCTCGACGAACAGGTCGGAGCCCATGAACTGGTCCGACTTGTCCGCGGCGGCGAGCTGGCGGACGCTCTTGCGCGACGGCAGGAAGAGCCACTGCTGGTCGTCCGCGCCCTGCTTTTCGAACGTCAGCAGGCCCGTGCCGTTCGCATCGGACGGTTCGGAGAAGCGGATCATCTTTTTCGACCCACCCGCGAAATCCTTCTCCAGCACCTTGAAGGCATAGGTGCGGCTCTTACCGCGCTCGTTGATGACGCTCATCTTGTACGAGGCGACGCGGGTCTTGGACTTTTCGAGGTTGATGCTCTTCTTGGCGATCTCGAACGCGGACATTTCGGCGAGGGCGGCGCTCGCGAGCGACACACCGAGGACGACGACGAGCAGGAAAACCGGGAATCGGAATTTCATCGGAGACCTCCGTTGCGAAACATCAAGTCCATTGCGAAACATCAAGTCCATTGCGAAACATCAAGTCCATTGCGAAACATCATGTCCGTTGCGAAACATCGATCGGATCACTTGGAAACCCTCGCGGCGTCGGGCCGGGAAATTTCGTCGGCGTCTTCGGACTCGAACTCGGCCTTGCGCACAAAACGAGGCTTGATCGTGACCAGCAGCGTCGGCAGCACGATCAGGGCGGCGAAGCTGGCGGTGAACATGGCGACGCCGGTGAGCAGGCCGAGCCGCTTGATCGGCGTGAAGTTGGACGCGAGCAACACGAAGTAGCCGAACGCCACGGCCGTCGCGTTGAAGATGATCGCCTTGGCGGTGGTCAAATGCGTTCGACGCACCGCGACCTCGGCGTTTTTCGACGCGCGGATCTCGATCAGGAACCGGTTGATGAAATGGATCGCGTAGTCGATGCCGCATCCGATGGCGACGGCCGAGGCGATCGACGTGCCGATGTCGAGGGGAATTCCCAGAAGCGCCATGGTCGCGAAGTTGATGAGCACGGCGATGACCGTCGGAAGAACGGACAGCAGGCCGCCGACGAAGCTGCGAAAGATGATGGTCGCGAGGATCCAGACGGCGAGCAGCGAAAAGGCGAGGGATCGGATCTGCGAGATCACGATCATTCGATCGACGATCATGCGCAGGTTGTTCATCCCGGAAAAATAGTATCGCTCGCTCACCGAGAACGACGACGGCGGCAGGAATCCGAAGATCTCCGCGACACGCTGGACCGGGGTGAGGCGGCGCTCCTTCGTCACGTACATTTCGGGCCAGTCGTCGCGGATCCAATGATCGACGTCGGTCTTCAGACGGAACATCGCGGCCGTCTGGCCGTCGCGCGTCTTGAAGGCGACGCGCGCGCGGCGGAATTCGAAGTCCGTCAGCGACTCCAGCGAGTCGCTCTTTTGCGAGAAGAGAAACAGACAGTCGGCGACGGCCTGCTGGGTTTCCGGGATTCGGTACTCGGCCGGGTTGTCGTACTCCAGGGCCATGTTCATTTTCTTGATGTAGTCGATCATGGAAATGGCGCTGCCGACATCGGGATGCGTCTCGGAGACGTGAGCGACCAGCGCCTCGAGCTTTCTCAGGTTCTCGGGATTCTTCCAGTAGTCGTCGGCGCCGCCGTCGAGCACGAGCGAGAAGACGTTGGTGCCGCCGAAATGCTCGTTCAGGAAGTCGTCGGACATACGGATCGGGCTGTCGGACGGGAAATACTTCACGACGTTGCTCGTGACCTCGATCCGATTCGCGAGGGCTACCCCGGCGACGACGATGACGATGATCCCCGCGCCGACCGCGCCGCGGTGGTGAAGCGTCATATCGGACAGGCGGCCGAGCAACCGGTCGAAGAGCGTGGGCGTCGCCGTGGACGGCACCTCGGAAACGGCCGAGGCTTCGGGTTCTACGTTCGTGCGCTTCATCAGGCGGATGACGGCGGGGATGAACGTGAGGGCAATGAAGAGCGAAGCAAAGGTGCCGAACGCCGCGAAGAATCCGAAATCGCGGATCGGAATCACGGTCGTCGTGGTGAGGGACATGAATCCGCCGACGGTCGTGAGGCCGGCCATGACGACCGCCATGCCGACGTGCGTGATCGTCCGGCGGATGCTGTCTTCGTGCGATCGACCGCCGCGCCGCGTTTCCAGATAGTGATGAATCACGTGGATCGCGTAGGCGCTCCCGACCGCGATGATGAGCGTGGGCAGCGAACTGGTGATCAGCGAAAGCGGCTTGCCCACGAGGGCGACGAACCCGACCGTCCAGATGGTCGCGATGAGCACGTTGAGGATGGGGAGCACGACGCCCATCGCCTTGCGAAAGCTGAGGATCAGCACGACGAGGATGACGAGCAGGACGAAGGGGATGAGGAGCCGGAGATCGCCGAGGAGGTAGCGGCCGATCCAAACGTTGACGAGCGGGAGTCCGCCCGCGGCGAATGCGATGCCGTCGTCGGTCCGATCGATCTCGGCGATGTGGGCGTCGAGAATGCGCTGAAGTTCCTCTTCATATTTGATGGAGATGCCGGTCGGGAGAAACACGACGACCATCGTCGAGGTCAGATCCGGACTGACGACGTTGTTGGCGTACATCGACCACGATCGGATCTTCTCGCGGGCGGCGTCCGCTTCTTCGGTCGTTGTCGGAACAGTTTCCCACAGGTCCTCGATCGCCAGTTGATGCGGGGTCTGGCCGTCGAGTCCGGGGGGCAGGGCGCGGTCGCCGATGGTCTTCATGGTGGCGAGGCTGACCACGTCGTCGAGCGCCCAGGTGCCTGGCTCGTTGCACTGCCAGACTTTCACGTAGCCATCGAGGTCTTCCGGAATGGGCTGGGCGTCGAGTGCCGCGAGCTGCTCCGGCGTGCAGACGCGCGTCATGCGCTCGCGTCCCGTCGGCGCGGGTGTCGCCTCCTCGGCCTTCACCCACGCCCAGCGTTCGCGCGCGTCCTGGATCTCGACCGTCTTCAACCAATCCGTCAGTTCCTGGACGATCGCGAGCACCTTCGGATCGAAGACGTCCCGAAACGGTCCGCCCGGCTCGACCGAGAGACCGACGAACGCGACGATTTCGCCCTTGAACAGCTCGTCCATCCGCATGTAGTTCTGCTTGTCTTCCTGCTCGTCGGGCAGGAAATTTTTCACCTCGTTGTCGATCGTCAGCGTACGCAGTTGCCATCCGAAAAACGCCGTGATGAGCAGCGTTGCCGCGATGACGAGCCGGGGACGGGACGTGACAAACAGCGCCAGAAATTTCATGTCATGCATCCAATTGCGTCACGCACGCAGGGGCGTCGTAACGCGTTCCAGCAAATCGACAAGCAAAAGGCGTTCGTCGGTCGAAAGAACCGCGAGCAGATTCGCGGCGAATTCCCGGAAAAACTGCATGTGCTGCGCGTGCAGCCGCGAACCCAGTTCCGTGAGACGCACGAGCACGATCCGGCGGTCTTCTGGCGACGAGTCGCGCGTCAGAATTCCCCGGCGCACCAGGCGGTCCACCACGCCGGTCATCGTGCTGGGCTGCGTGCCCGAGGCGCGCCCGATCTCCGACATGGTCGCCGAATCGAGGTGTTCGATGATCTCGAGAAGAATCGCTTCCTGCGGGGACAGTTCGATAAACGTGGGGTCGGTCTGCCGCGCGGCGAGACCGCCGGTCAGCATGGCGCGAAGGCATTCGTAAAACCGCAGATCGAGATTCGGCGCCATCAGGACCCCCGAAAACGATTCGAGGTGTGAATATTTCACATCTCGAAATGTTTGTGCCCCGAATAACGCGCCGTGTCAATCCCGGGCCAAGTCCGATGCCTTCTTGCGTCCCGTGGCGATTCCCACTAAAAACTTGCGCTTGCCACGCGGCCCGCGCCCTCGATCGCCGGGCCGATCATCGTCTGGAGACCCGGTCATGACGAGTGCGAAGCCCGCCCCGAAATCGGGGTCCGAAATCCGCCGCGCCTTCCTGGACTTCTTCGCGTCCAAACAGCACCGGATCATCAAGAGCAGCCCGCTCGTGCTGCCCGCCGATCCCACGCTGCTGTTCGTGAACTCGGGCATGGTGCAGTTCAAAAACGTATTCCTCGGCCAGGAGGACATCGGCACGAAGCGCGCGACCACGTGCCAGAAATCGCTGCGCGTGTCGGGCAAGCACAACGATTTCGAAAACGTCGGACGCACCCCGCGCCACCACACGTTTTTCGAAATGCTCGGCAACTTCAGCTTCGGAGACTACTTCAAGCGCGACGCCATCGCCTTCGCGTGGGAGTTCGTCACCGGCGTGCTCGGCATGCCCGCCGACCGGCTGACCGCGACGGTGTTTGAGGAAGACGACGAGGCCGAGGCGCTGTGGCTGGAACTGTCGGGCTTGCCGAAAGCGCGCGTGGTGCGCATGGGCGCGGCGGACAACTTCTGGGCGATGGGCGACACGGGGCCGTGCGGCCCGTGCTCCGAAATCCACTGGGATCTCGATCCGACCAAACCCGGCGGCATCGCCGACGACCCCGAGCGCTTTCTCGAAATCTGGAACCTCGTCTTCATGCAGTTCGAACGCGGCGCCGACGGCAAGCTGACGCCGCTGCCCGCGCCCTCGGTGGACACCGGCGCGGGGCTCGAGCGCATTGCCGCGATTCTGCAAAGCGCGCCGACGAATTTCGACTCGGACCTCTTCGCGCCGATCCGCGAAAAAATTGCGGCCATCGCGGGCAAGACGTACGGCGCGGACGCCGAGGCGACCGTGTCGATGCGCGTGGTGTGCGACCACAGCCGCGCCATGACGTTTCTCGTCGGCGATTCGATTTTGCCGTCGAACGAGGGTCGCGGTTACGTGCTCCGGCGCATCATGCGTCGCGCCGCGCGCCACGGCGTGCTGCTCGGCATCAAAACACCCTTCCTGCACGTGATGGTCGACGCCGTCATCGAGGCGATGGGCGAGACCTATCCCGAGCTCATCGACCGCGCGTCGTACATCAAAAAAGTCGTCCTCAACGAGGAAGAGCGCTTTTTGCGCACGCTGGATAACGGCCTGCGCCTGCTGGGGCAGGAGCGCGAGCGCATGACGGCCGGGGGCTCGTCCGTGCTCGCCGGCGCGGTGGCGTTCAAACTCTACGACACCTTCGGTTTCCCCCTCGATCTCACGCAGGACATCGGCCGCTCCGAAGGCTTCGATGTCGATCTCGCGGGCTTCGATGCGGCGATGGAAATCCAGCGCGGCAAGAGCGCGAAGGGCGGCAAGTTCGAGGCCGAGGCCGGGCTGGGCGTGCTGGGCGAATTGTCTGGTCAGGGCGCAAAAACGGAGTTTCTGGGCTACGGCGCGACGCGCGCCGAGGGCGAGGTGATCGGCCTCGTTCGCCACGGCGAACTGGTGTCCGACGCCGACGCCGGGCAGGAGATCGAGGTCGTCGCCGACCGCACGCCGTTTTACGCCGAAAAAGGCGGCCAGATGGGCGATACCGGTGAAATTGTGGCAGACGGCGTGCGCCTCGTTGTCACCGACACGCGCACCGCGGGCGACGCGCTGATCGCGCACCATGCAAAGGTCGTCGAAGGCCGCGTGCGCGTGGGCGATCGGCTGCAATTTGTCGTCGACAAAGAACGGCGAAGAGCTATTGAACGAGCGCACTCGGCAACTCATCTACTCCATTACGCGCTACATCGTGTTCTCGGTCCAGACGCCAAACAGGCGGGATCGCTCGTAGCGCCAGATCGGCTGCGTTTCGACTTCACACACTTTCAGGGGCTAACTGGCGCGCAGATCGAACAGGTAGAAAAAATCGCAAACAAGAAGGTGTTGAACAATTCTTGGCGGGTTGTAAAGGAAATGCCTCTCGACGAGGCCATCTCAAACGGCGCAATGGCCCTTTTTGGAGAGAAATACAGCGAGAACGTTCGTGTAATTACACTAGGACAGTCCATTGAATTATGCGGCGGCACGCACGTTTCATCGACGGGCAAGATCGGCCCGATCGTCGTGCTGCACGAGTCGTCGATCGCGGCGGGCGTGCGCCGACTCGAAGCCGTGACGGGCGAGGCCGCCGTCGAAAAGCTGCGCGCGGCCATCGACACCGAGCGCGAGATTTCGCAGGCGCTCAAAGTCGCGCCCGAACTGATTCTCGACCGCGTGCGCCAGACGGTGGATCAGGTGCGCGATCTGGAGCGGCAGATTTCGGACCTGCGCAACAAGCTCGCCGCCGAGGCGAACAAGGGGCTCATCGACGAGGCGCGCGACGTCAACGGCGTGAAGCTGATCGCGGCGGTCGCCATGGCCGACGACGCCGACGCGTTGCGGCTGTTGTCGGTGCGCCTGCGCGATCAGATCGGTTCGGGCGTCGTGGTGCTCGGCGCCGAAATCGGCGGCAAGGCGGCGCTGTGCGTGCAGGTGACGAAGGATCTCGCCGGGCGGCTGAACGCGGGCAAGATCATCGGCCCGCTCGCGAAAATCGTGGGCGGCGGCGGCGGCGGCAAACCCGACATGGCGCAGGCCGGCGGCCCAAACCCCGGCAAGCTGCGCGAGGCGATCGACGCCGCGGCGGGGCTGATCGGGGCGTTGTAAGAAAGGAGTCATTTGGCATGACGCTGGTCGTAAGCGAAATATCACATCTTGGGATTGTCATGGTTGGCGATTCGGCAGTAACGGAATTGTCAGAGCAAGGAAAGACCTACTCGCAAGCTGTAAAAGTTCAATACTCCGAACGTGCCAAAATTGGAATTTCGATGTGGGGATGGGCTCCGAAACCGTCGACAAACATAAAGGCTGATCGATGGCTTAGTGATTTTCTGCAAACGAAGGTAAGTAATGAAAGCGACATCGAGGACGTCGCATGGGACTTGATCGTCGAAGCTGATCGTTTATTTGAAGGTTCTGAATTTGCCCACTCAAATTGGGGGCGGCTTGCGCGAGGGTTTCATATTGCCGGGTATTCACAAGGACAACCGAGACTTTGGCATATTCACTGCGGACACTCTCATGAGCATCCGCACAGCCTAATTCTGTACAAAGATTTTCCGGAAAACTACGCTATCGCGTACAGACTGTCGGTGAATTTAGGCCCTTCAAGCGATTCAACGAGTGCGGTTGACCAATTCGCGACATTCGAATTCAAGAGAGGACTTCCTCTTACCGACTTGACGGATAACCCTTTTAGTTCAAAACCTCATAACGATTACATTAAAATGCTAAATGCCGGACACTATTTTCATTTGAGAAATGGTGAGTATCGAACATTCAGCAAAATCTATGACAAGAAAATTAGGCAGATTAGAAGAGCCGGGGCAATTCAATACGAAGAATCTCTTGACGATCGACTCCTTTTCTATAAAGAACTAGTCGTTTCTGTTTCAAATATCTTGCGACGTCAGGGCATGCCCCCAAGAGTTAATGACCGACTGTCGGCCTTTGCATTTAACGAAGATGGTCTGCAGATTGATGAGCGATTGCAAGTTCCAATTTAGCAGATTGATATATCTCCCCGCACACCTCAATCAATCAGATTTCGAACAGCGGCATCTGGTCGGGACTTTCCCGGTCGCCGCCCGTAATGAGCCCCCGGCGATCGTCGTCCCATGGTGCTTCGAACCGGAATTTCGCCGTTTCGAGATACTCCGCGCTCCGCTCGAACGCAATCCAGCGTCGCCCCAGATTTTCCGCAACCTCTCCTGTCGTGCACGACCCGGCGAACGGGTCGAGGACGAGGTCGTCGCGATCCGTGAGAAAGCGGATGAAAAACGCCGGGAGTTGCGGCGGAAATCGCGCGGGATGCGGTTTGTTTCCGGTTTCGTCACAGCGCACGAAGTAACGACTGTTCGCATCGTTGTTTCCAATGGTCAGGAGATTTCCCGGAATGCTGCCGCCGCGATCGACGAATTTCGATGTGATGACGTGGCCGCTCGGTCGCGTTTTCGCGCGATAGCCGTTTTTCAGCAGCCGCAGCATATCGGGCGAGTACGGCTGAAGAACCGCCTGATTGTCGGCTTTAGGGAACGGCTCCTTCGAAAACCACCAAACGCATTCCACGGAGTCCTTGACCCGGATTTTCCGGACGTTGACCCACTCGGCCGGCGCGGGAAGCTTGGCCGGGTTGTACCAGAAAAATTCCTGCGCGAGATGAAACCGGCATTCCTTCACCAGGCGCAGGGCAATCTCGAAATGGCAGAGCGAGCGTGTGGGCGCGCCCGGCGTCCAGCTTCCGCCGATGTTGAGCACGAATGAGCCGGTCGGCTTGAGCACGCGTCGGATATCCGGAGCGAATTCCAGCAGCCACTCCACGTAGCGATCCTGATCGACGTTTCCGTATTCCTTCTTGAAGTGAAGCGCGTACGGCGGCGAGGTCAGCAACAGATCGACGGAATTGGCGGGAACCTTCGCGAGCAGATCGCGTGCGTCACCGAGATAAGCCGCTCCACGGCCCGACCGAAAGTGCGGAGGCACATCCGAAAACGGATCGACGGCTTTTTTCGCAACACTCATCGCGCAAGGTCCCCAATCGCTTCTTCGATACGGCTCCGCCAACGGCTGTCCGCCGACGCGGGGACCGCATGAAACACCTTCAACATCTTCGCATCATCGGGCCGCGTGGCCAAGTTGTTCACCGCGACATGAAGAAATGTCCAGCGACCCGTTCGGTTGAAGAGGCAGACGGACAGGACATGGAAGTGGCTCGTCGAGTACCCCCGCGTGTTCGTTCCGTCCTTCGAGTTCCGGGTCTTCTGGAGTTCCACCTTGATCGGCGCGTCCGGTCGTTCCGACTTCGTTTTGCTACGCACGTTCTTGCATTCCACGACGATGTCCCGACCGGCAACCGTCAGGATAAAGTCGGGTTTGTTGTCCTCATCCAGCCACTGAACACTCGCAATGGCCCCATCGGTGCGAAGCGCCTCGAGTTCCTGAAACAGCTTCCATTCCGCGAGCTTTCCCTTGACGTCCACCTGTGCCCGAAACCCGTGGTGAACGGCATGCACGACGTCGAGCGCCGACACGTTCCAGTTTCGGAGAAGAGGATGATCGTCAATCGCGACGAGGTCGGCGAGGGTCGCGCCCAGCGCGTCGGCGACTTCGGCCAACACTTCGATCGTGACGTTCTGAACGCCTCGTTCGATTCGTCCGACATAGGTGTAGTGCTTTCCGCAACGCTCGGCGAGCGTTTCCTGGCTCCATCCGCGACGTTCGCGAAGCTCGCGAACGCGCGCGCCGAGTCGGCTGAACAGTTCGTCGCTTTTCATGCGCAAACGATGGCCGGACAGGACCTTTGGGTCCAGAGACGATAAGTCTTATCGGCCTCACACGCGGCCCGACTCGGCCCCTCCCTCGTCCTTGACGCGGGCGGCGGGGCGCTCCTATGATTCGCGTTCGCCGGGGGGTGGGCGACGCGGCGCCTGTGCGGCGTCTTTGTCGCGCGATCCTTGTCATCGAAGTTGGAGTGACCGTACTAGACGGGGAGTTGGCGCCTCCCTGTAACCCGGAGCCACATCGGGGTTGAATTCCTTTTTGAGGCCGGTCGCGCAAGATGGGTCCGATTCACCGGGAGGCGGTGCGGGTCCCACGCAACGGAATGCCGTGAACCCCGCCAGGGCCGGAAGGCAGCAACGGTAAGCGGAATGTTTTCGTGTGCCGTGGATCGCCTGGACACGTGCTCGGGGAAAAACGCCGGGCGGCGCGCGGGTCGAGGAAAGGTGTACGGTCTCTCCAGCTTCGATCGTTCCCGGCGGCCGGGCGATCAACGCATTCCCGCATCCATCAGGGCGAACGATGTCGTATCTCGTTCTCGCGCGCAAATACCGCCCGCAGACCTTTGACGAGATCGTCGGCCAGCCCCACATCACGCGCACGCTCAAGTCGGCCATCGCCTCGGGGCGAATCGCCCACTCGTACCTGTTCACCGGCACGCGCGGCGTGGGCAAGACGACCGTCGCCCGCGTACTCGCCAAGGCCCTGAACTGCGAGACCGGCCCCACCGCCACGCCGTGCAACACCTGCCGCAACTGCGTCGAGATCACGCGCGGCTCGTCGGTGGACGTGTTCGAGATCGACGGCGCGTCCAACACCGGCGTCGACGACGTGCGCGACCTGCGCGAGAACATCAAGTACCTGCCCCAGGGCTCGCGCCACCGCATCGTCATCATCGACGAAGTCCACATGCTCTCGACGAGCGCGTTCAACGCGCTGCTCAAAACGCTCGAGGAGCCCCCGGCCCACGTGGTGTTCATGTTCGCCACCACCGAGGTCCACAAGATTCCCGACACGATCCTCTCGCGCTGCCAGCAGTACGACTTCAAGATGATCGGCCTGCGCGACATCCACGAATACCTGCGGCGCGTCGTCGAGGCCGAGAAGCTGAAGATGAACGACGATCAGCTCGTGCTGATCGCGCGAAAGGCCGAAGGCTCGATGCGCGACGCGCTGAGCTATCTCGACCAGGCGCTGTCGTTCGCCGGCGAGGGCATCACCACCGCGGAACTCACCGACATCCTCGGCATCCTGGACCGGCGGCTGCTGATGAGTCTGTCCGACGCCGTGCTCGGCGGACGCACCGACGAGGCCGTAGACATTCTGGAGAAGCTCTCGGTCGTCGCGTGGGACGTGAAGGCGTTCTACGGCGACCTGCTCGAGCATTTCCGCAACCTCGTCGTCGCGAAGATCTCGAAACGCCCCGAGACGATGATCAACGCGACGACTGACGAATTGGCGGAACTCGTGCGTCAGGCCGGCGGCGCGACGTACGAGACGCTCGAAAACCTGTTTTCGATTCTGGTCGACGCCGAGGAAGAGGTGTTGCGCAGCGGCCATCCGCGCCTCGTGCTCGAAATGGTGCTGATTCGCCTCGCCACCGCGCGGCCCGTCGCGGCGCTCGACGATCTCGCCCGCGAACTGGGCCGCATCCGCGCAATGCTGGCGAAGGGCGGCGCGATGCCGACCGGTTCGGCTCCGCGATCGGGTCCGCAGGGCGTGCCGCCGCGTCCAGCGTCATCTCCGCCGACATCATCACCGCCGCGCACGCGCATGGCCGGCGCGGACGAGCCCGCTCCCGCGGTTGTGAAATCGCCGAACGGCGCGGCCGGTCCGAACGGCGCGGCCAAACCTGCCCCGGCGATCCCCGATGGCGCGACGCCCGTCGAGCGGTTCCGCGCCACGCTGCGCGCCCGCGACTTCAAGCTCTCGGCGCTGCTCGGGCGCGGGAGCGTGGACGTGAAGGACAACCTTGTCGTGCTGGGCATGCCCAAGGGGTTGCACTTCGACGAAGTGACGAGCGAAAAGCGCGTGCTGGAAGAGATGGTGGCGGAGGTCTTCGGGGAGACGGCGAAGCTCGTCATCGAAGCGCTCGACCAACCGGGCAAGGTGTCGCCGCTCGCCGTGCCGACGCCCAGCCCCGCGTCGGCCCGCGCGTCGCGCGAGCGACGCAAGACCGAATTGCTCAAACTCGCGACGCAGAACTCGACCGTGCAGCAGCTTCGCGGCGCATTCCCCGGCGCGGATTTGACGGTGGAAGAGAAGAGTTGAAAGAAGGGTTGTCGGCTTTTGGTCGTTGGTTGTTGGAGCCCTCACCCCGTCTCGCTTCGCTCGACACCCCTCTCCCGTCATGACGGGAGAGGGGATGGGGGTGAGGGCTCCATTCGGTGTGGCAACGCATGATGTGGATGACACGATGAAGAACGTGACCGAACTGTTGCAGATGGCGAAAAAGGCGCAGGAGCAGATCGCGTCCGCGCAAGCCGAACTGGCGACCAAGACCGTCACCGCCGTGGTCGGCGGCGGCATGGTCGAGGCCGTCTTCAACGGCAAGATGGAGTGCGTGTCGCTGCGCATCAAACCCGAGGTCGTCGATCCGAAAGAACTTGAGATGCTGCAGGAGCTCATCCTCGCGGCCGTCAACGACGGCGTGCGCCGCGCGCAGGCGATGGCGAACGAAGAAATCGGCAAGATCGCCGGCGGCCTGAAGCTCCCGGGGATCCTGTGAACGAACCCCTCACGAACCTGTGCGTGCTCATCATGGCGGGCGGCCACGGCACGCGCTTCTGGCCGTGGAGCAGCGAGCTGCTGCCCAAGCAGTTCCTGCCGCTCGCGCACCCCGAACGTTCGCTGCTCCAGCAGACGTGCGACCGCGTCGCGGACCTCGCGCCCGTCGAGCGCATCTTCGTGCTGACGAACCGCGAGCACGTTTCCATCGTGCGCACGCAGTTGCCGCAGATCCCACCCGCCAACATCATCGGCGAGCCCGTGCTGCGCGACACCGCCGCGGCCGTGGGTCTCGGTGCGTACATCGCGGGCGCGCGGTTTCCCGGCGCGGTGCAGATCGTGTTGCCGGCCGATCACGAGATCGCGCCCGACGCGCGTTTTCGCGAGGTGATCGCGTACACCGCGACCTGCGCCGCCGAGGACGGCGCGCTTTACACGCTCGGCATCCGCCCGTCGCGACCCAGCGCGGCCTATGGCTACCTTCTCCGAGGCGAACCACAGCCCTCACCCGCCGGATTCGTGCGCTATCACGTGCGCGCGTTCGTCGAAAAGCCCGACCTCGCGACCGCCAAACGCTACGTGGACGGCGGCGAGCACGATTGGAACGCGGGCATCTTCGTGTGGCGCGCCGATGCGATCATCGAGGCGATTTCGCGCCGTCTGCCCGAGCACGGACGGCACCTGCCCGAAGCCGCCGCGGCGCACGGCACGCCGGAGTTCGAGACGAAACTGCACGACGCGTTTCTCGCGCTGCCGCGCATCTCCATCGACTATGGCGTGATGCAGGCCGAGGGCGAGGCGGGGCGCGTGCGCGCGGTCGAGGGCGATTTTCACTGGAGCGATCTGGGCGGCTGGCAGGCCTTCGCCGACAAGATCGATCCCGACGAACACGACAACCGCGTCTTCGGCCACGCCCACGACTGGAACGGCGGCGGATGGCGCGAGCGCTGGTCGCCGCGCCGCCCCGGCGAAAACGACCCCGACGAGACGCTCACGCTTGGGCGCGTGTTCACGATGGACTCGCGCGACAATCTCGTTTTCAACAACCGGCGCGGCCACTCGGTCGCGCTGCTCGGCGTGCAGGGCCTCGCGGTGGTGCACACGCACGAGGCCACGCTCGTCACCACGCGCACGCTCGCCGAGGCGATCAAACCCCTCGTCACGCACATGCCGCCGCGCGTGCGCACCGGCGGACCGGTCCCGACGCGACGCGTGGAAAAGCCGTGGGGTTACGAGCTGTGGTGGGGCGTGTCCGACGATTTCGCGGGCAAGAGCCTGTTCGTGCGCGCGGGCAGCCGGCTGTCGCTGCAATACCACGTGCTCAAGGAAGAGGTGCTGTACCTGCACGCGGGCCACGCGCGCGTGCTGACCGCTCCGCGCGGCGGCGATCTCGAGACGATCGAGATGAACGCGGGCGACGCGCTGCATGTCGAACCGGGGCGCCTTCACCGACTCGAAGCGATCGAGGATTGCCTCGTCATCGAATCGTCCACGTCGTTTTTATGGGACGTGGTGCGCGTCGCCGACGACTACGGCCGCGAGGGCACGCGGGCGGCGGAAGTGGCGAAGTAAGGGCACGCCTGCACGTAGCGCCGAGCGTGACCAGCAACCAATCCGCCTTCGCCGAGGCTTCGGCGGACAGGCAACCAACAACCAAAAACCAACAACCCGGCCTCACCCCACCCGCTTGGTGAACGTCGCTCCGGCGAGCGCAAAAATCGCGATGCCGAAGACGCCGAGCGCGGCGAGTTGCGGCCACAGCACGTCCACGCCGTTGCCCTTAAGAAACACGCCTCGGATCACCTCCAGGAAGTAGCGTAGCGGGTTGGCGTAGGTGAGGATCTGCACCGCGCGCGGCATGTTCTCGATCGGGAACATGAAACCCGACAGCAAAATCGCGGGCATCATGAACATGAAACTCACGAACATGGCCTGTTGCTGCGTGGTCGAGATCGCGGACAGAAAAAGGCCGAGGCCGAGCGTGGAAAACAAAAATAGTCCCGACGCGCCGTAGATGAGTGCGATCGACCCGCGCACCGGCACGTGAAAGTGCCACACGGCGATGGTCATGATGAGCGCGACGTTGACGAGGCCGAGCACGGCGAACGGCGCGAGCTTGCCGAGGATCAGTTCCCACCGCGCGATCGGGCTGACGATGATCTGCTCGATGGTGCCGATCTCGCGCTCGCGGGTGATGGCGAGCGCCGAGAGCATCATCGTGACGATCATCAGCAGCATGCAGATGACGCCGGGCACCATGTAATAGACGCTCTTGAGTTCGGGGTTGAACCAGATGCGCGGGCGCACGTCCAGTGTGGGCATCGGCGCGGGGGCGATGCCCTGGGCGACGGCCATCGCCCGCAGCCGGGCGAGATTCGCGCCGGTGGCGTCGGCGGCGACCCGCGAGACGATTCCCCGCGCGTAGCCCGCTGCGACCTGCGCGAAATTCGAATCGGCGGCGTCGAAGATCGCCTGCAATTCCACGGTTTCGCCGCGCGCGAGGCTGCGCGAATAATCGGCGGGAATCACCAATGCGATGTCGGCGAGGCCGCGCACCACGGCGTTTTCGAGATCGGCGGAACCGGAAAGCGAACCCGCGTTCGTGAAGTAGCCTGACGCGAGAAAAGCCTCGACCAGACGGCGGCTCGCCGCGCTGTTGTCGTGGTCGAGCACCGCGAGGTTGATGTTGCGCACGTCGGTCGTCGCCGCGTAGCCGAAGATGAAAAGCTGAAATACCGGCGCGAAAAACAGCACGCCGAACATCCGCTTGTCGCGGAATGTCTGGATGATCTCCTTTTTCGCCACGTGCCACACGCGGGTCATGCGTTACTCCAGCGTCTTTTTGAATCGGCCGACGGCCGCGCCGAGCATCACCACGGCGAGCGCCGCGAGCAGGGCGATCTGCGGCCAGAGGATGTCGATGCCGCTGTCTTTGAGAAAAATCCCGCGCAGCACGACGAGGAAATAGCGCGCGGGCACGAGCAGCGTGATGGTCTGAACCCAGCTGGGCATGTTCTTGATCGCAAACATGAAGCCGGACAGCAGATACGAGGGCAACATCGACGCGAGGATCGCGATCTGCATCGCCATGAGTTGGTTTTTCGACACGCACGAAATGAACAGGCCGATGCCCAGTCCCGCGAGGGCGAAGACCGAGGTCGCCAGCAAATAGAGTGCAACCGAGCCCGTGAAGGGCACGTCGAACGCGGCGATGCCGACCCCCGCGACGAGAATCGAATCGAGCACGCCGATGACGAAGTAGGGGATGAGTTTGCCGATGACGATTTCGTAGCGGCGCACCGGCGTGGCGATGAGCTGTTCCAGGCTGCCGTGCTCGCGCTCGCGCACGATGGTCAGGCTCGTGAGCAGCGCGGTCATGATCATCATGATCGTGGCGACAAGACCCGGCACAAGAAAATTCTGGCTGCGAAGTTCGTCGTTGAACCAGAATCTCGGCTTCCACTCGATCGTGCCCACCCGCGCGCCGCCCGCGCGCCTCGTCGCGAGTTCGCGTCCGTAACCTTCCAAAATCGCGATCACGTAATTGCCCGCGATGGTCGCCGTGTTCGATTCCGATCCGTCCACGATGACGGCCATCTCGACGCGTTCGCCGCGCGACGCGCGCTCTGCAAAATCGTCGGGAATCGACAGCGCGATCTGCGCCTCGCCGCGCTGGATGAAGCCGTCGAGTTCGTCTTCGCTCACGGCGGTGGCAACGAGCCGGAAATATCCGTTGCCGGTGAAACGGTCGACCAGTTCGCGCGAGGCCGGGCCGCGATCGGCGTCGTACACCGCAAGACGCACGTTTCGGATGTCGAACGTGATCGCGTAGCCGAACAGCAGAATCATGATCATCGGCATCGCGAACGCCATGGCGAGGCTTCGCCAGTCGCGCAGCACGTGCAGAAATTCCTTTTTGGCCATAGCAGGAATCCGCGATCTCATGCGCCGCCTCCGTCGAATCGGTCGACCTCGGTGCGGGTCTCGGCCTCGACCAGCGCGATGAACACGTCTTCGAGGCTCGGGCGAATCGGATCAATCGATTCCACGGTGCAACCCGCCGCGGCGAGCGCGTCGCGGGCCGCGCGCACGGCGGATTCCTCGCTTGCGCCCTGCACGTGAATCGACCGGCCGAAGACCTGCGCCCTGCGCAGATCGGGTGCGGCGCGCAGGGCTTCGAGCGCGACCGCGGTCGGCGACGCGGTGACGGCGATGAGCGCCCCGGTGATCGTGCGTGTTTTCAGTTCGCGCGGCGACGCGGTGGCGACCAGGCGTCCCGCCGCGATCAGCGAGAGCGTGTCGCAGTGCTCGGCCTCGTCCATGTAATGGGTCGTCACGAACACGGTGACGCCGGCGTCCTTCATCTCGTGTATCAGATCCCAGAACTGGCGGCGGGAGATGGGATCGACGCCCGCGGTGGGCTCGTCGAGAAACAAAATGCGCGGTTCGTGCAGAATCGCGCAGCCGAGGGCCAGACGCTGTTTCCATCCGCCCGACAGGTCGGCGGTCAGCGCGTCCTCGCGCCCGGCGAGCCCCGCCATGTCGATCACGTAACGCATGCGCGCGGCGCGTTTGGCGCGCGGGATTTTGTAGATGCCCGCGTAGAAATCGATGTTCTGTTTTACGGACAGATCGGCGTAGAGCGAAAACCGCTGCGACATGTAGCCGATGTTTTCCTTGATCGTGTTCGACTCGCGCACGATGTCGAAACCGCCCACGGCGCCGGCCCCCGAGGTCGGGCTGATGATACCGCACAGCATGCGGATGGTCGTCGATTTTCCCGCGCCGTTCGGTCCGAGGAAGCCGTAGATCTGCCCGGCCTCGACGCGCACGTTCAGACGGTCGACGGCGGTGAACGCGCCGAAGCGCCGTGTCAGGTCGTGCGTCTCGACGGCCACGCCGTTTCGCGGCGGCGAAGCGCTGCCGTTCCGATTTTCAATCATGTTCGGCCTCGCGGATCCGCGCCATGAAAACGTCCTCAAACGTCGGACGCACGCGGCGCGCGTCGCCCGGCTCTATGCCCGCGGCCGCGAGCGTTTCGCGGATCACGCCGAGGGCGTCGACGCCCGGCCGCGCCGCGATGTGCAGCGCGTCGCCGAAGGGATACACGTCGGCGAATTCCGCGCACTTCGCGAGGATCGTCCGCGCGCGCGCG
The DNA here is from genome assembly GCA_020845895.1 of Deltaproteobacteria bacterium. NCBI lineage: Bacteria > Pseudomonadati > Myxococcota > Myxococcia > Deltaproteobacteria bacterium. The sequence continues at coordinate 23,677 of JADLEX010000021.1, forward strand.
TTTTCGTCGCCGACGCGCTCGATGATCGTCTCGGCGTGGCCGTCGATGACCGCGCGCGGCGTGTCGACCACGAGCAGTCGCCCCGCGTGGATGAGCCCGACCCGGTGGCAGCGCTCGGCCTCGTCCATGTAAGGGGTCGAGACGACGATCGCCACGCCCTGCGCCGCGAAGGCGTAGAGGATCTCCCACAGTTCGCGACGGCTCACGGGATCGACGCCGGTGGTGGGCTCGTCGAGCAGCAGCAGCGCGGGCTGGTGGATCATGTTGCACGAGAGCGCGAGTTTTTTTTGCATGCCGCCAGACAGCTTGCCCGCGGGACGCCGCGCGAAAGGTTCGAGCCGCGAAAACGCGTAGAGCCGCGCGAGGCGTTCCTCGCGTTCGCGCTTCGGCACGAAATACATGTCGGCGAAAAAGCGCATGTTCTCCGCGACGGTCAGATCGCCGTAGAGCGCGAACTGCTGCGGCATGTAGCCGACATGCTCGCGAACCGACTCGGCTTCGCGCGCGACGTCGAAACCCGCCACGTTCGCCGTGCCCGCATCGGCATTGAGTACGCCCACGAGCAGGCGCAGCGCCGTGGTCTTGCCCGCGCCGTCGGGACCGATCAAGCCGAAAATCTCGCCTGGCTCGACGCGCAGGTCGATGCCGCGCAGCGCGCGCGTTTCGCCGAAGTTTTTGGCGAGGCCCCGGGCGTCGAGAACGCTCATCACGGCTCCCGTCAGTCCCACAGCGCCACGTCGACGGGCATGCCGATTTTCAGCTCCCCATCGGGATTTTCGAGCGAGACTTTCACGGCATACACGAGACGCACGCGCTCTTCC
>JADLEX010000022.1 GCA_020845895.1 Deltaproteobacteria bacterium
TCACGGCGTCGGGGCAGCTCGACGGGATCATTCGCAGCATGGCTCGCTTCAGCGAACGGCTGCGCGTGATCGAGGCGGCCCGCACCGAGGGGATGGTCGCGCACTCCGCCAAGGTCTGGGGTCCCGCAGCCCTCGCGGCGATCCGCGCTGCGGAAATGCGCCCGCCGCCGCGAATCCGCCAAATCCCCGTGGAGCGTCGTGCCAAAAAAATGGCGAAAGCGAAATTACGCCGTGATTGCAAGGAGTTTCAAAAAAGCGGTGTCGAAAATGAGTGAAAGTGTCGAGGGTTTGGCAGATACGAAAGGCGAAGACGACCGCATTCCTGCGCGCCGCATGTTCCCGGTACACCCTCTGCCGTCATGGACGGAGAGGGGCCATGGGCAGGGCGCGTGAAGCCCTCTTAGAAACCGTAGGCCGAGGTCGCGGATTTCTCGCCCGCGTCGGCGTCCACCTCGACCTTGACGTACACGGTGCCGCCATCGAACGACGACGGCCAGGTGGCGACGAGCGCGTCGTCGAATGCGTCGGCGATGGACTTGTACATGCCTTCCATCTGGCCGGTGTTCTGGAAGGTCCAGAACAAGCCGCCGGTTTCCTCGGAAACCTTGTACAGATATTTCAAGCCGTCACTGTCGGGGTTTTCGGAAAAGCCGAGCGAGAAGATCGGCACGCCGGCCTTCACCGCGTCGTCGATGAGTTCGCTCGCCTTGGTGTCGCTCATGTTGTCCTCGCCATCGGAGGTGACGACGACGCACTTGGGCGCGCGCTCGTCCTCGGCGAGGTCGACGCCTTTTTTCGCCGCGTCCCAAACCGCGGTACCGAGTTGGAAACCGTCGAGGTCGTTGCTCTTCACCGCGTCCTCGATCACGCCCTTGTCGTCGGTGAATTCCTGCATGATCTTCACCCGATTGGCGAACTTGATGATCGCCATGCGGTCGCCCGTCATCAGGTATTCCGAAAACGCCACCACCGCGTCCTCGGCGTCGTTTTGCTGCTCCTGGCTCATGCTGCCCGAGTAGTCCATCGCGACCGCCGCCGAGATCGGGATCTGAGCGCTCTCGCGACGCTGCGTGGTGAATTCGACCTCGACCCACTCCTTGCGGTCCTTCGACTCGAAGATGCGGATCTCGTCTTCCCGCAGCTTCACCGCGTCGCCGTTTTCATCGATCGCCGTAACGCCCGCGCGCACCGCGCCGGGCGCGCCCTGGCCATCCACGCTGATCGAAACCTGAAACGAGCTGAGATCGACGTCGCTGATGTCGATGTCGTTCGCATCGGTCCCGCACGCGGCGAGCGCGCACGCCGCACCGACCGCGCACCACAGCGCGACCTTCCGGTAAACCGCCGTCCTCATGATTCCCTCCGAAATTCGATTCGAACCATCATGCGGAGCCGCCGGAAAAACGGCGGACGGACATCCAATTCAACGGGAGGGATCAAGCCACAATTTAGCGGCCCTCACCCCCGACCCCTCTCCCGCCCGGCGGGAGAGAGGAGGCGAGCGCAGCGAGCCGGGGTGAGGGTCCCCCTCACCACTTCCAGTGCCCGTTGGGCCGCAACCCCATCGCGACGAGTCGCGGTCCGAAAACCGGGCCGACCTTGACGACGGAGAGCGACGCGTTGTGCACGTCGAAGCGATAGAAGTGGTCGGACACGTCCATGTCGAGCAGCAGGCACAGCGCCATGCGCAGTGTGCCGCCGTGCGCGACGCACAGCACGCTGCCGCCCGGGTGCGCGGGGAGCATGACATCCCAAATCGCGCGGCGCACGCGGTCGACGAACACGGCGACGGTCTCGCCATCGGGGGCCTTGGCGTTCATCGTGTCGGTGCGGAACTTCATGAAGGCGTCGCGGTTCTGGCGCATCACCTCGCGATAATCCTCGCCCTCCCAGTCGCCGTAGTCCTGTTCGCACAATTCGGGAAGCTGCGTCGCGACGAGGCCGTCATGGTGATCCGTGATGGCCTTCGCGGTGTCGATCGCGCGCGAGAGCGTACTGGTGAAGGCGGCGTCGAAATGAAACGGGGCGAGTTCGGTGCCGAGCGCAGCGGCCTGCTCGCGGCCAAGCGGCGTGAGCGGGCTCTCGCAGCGCCCGCAGATGATCTCGCGCAAATTCGCCTCGGTCTGGCCATGACGCACGAGGTAGAGCGTGGTTTCCTGGGGGGCTTCGGTCATCGTTTTCTCCATCCGGGGAGAGGCGGGCGGAACTTAGCACCGGCGCGTCGCGCGGACAACATCGCGCTCGGGCGGGTGCGAGAGCGCGATGAATCGCGCCCCTACGAGTCGCGCACGCGGAACCATGTATCGCGCCCCTACGAGTCGCGCACGTGGTCAGCGGATGAACGACCCCTTGCCCGCGCCGATGCCGACGCGCACGTAGGGGCCGATGAATCGGTCGGTGACCGAGCGCGCGAGCTCGCCGTGCTTGATCTGCCAGAAGTAGGTGATGATCTCGCCCTGATAGCCCGCGTGCAGGAAGATCGGCATCGTCACGGCTTTGCCGTAACTGGGTTCGCGCACGGTCCACTTGGGCGTCGCGAACCACTCGATGCCGAGGCCGACATCGGCGGGGATGCCCTCTTTTGCTCCGGCGAAATCGGGGAAGCGCGGCTTGAGCCGGTCGTCGCCGTTCACCGTGAAGTTCGTGTACGACCATCCCGCGCCGACGTAGGGGTAGAGCGTGAAGCGCGTGTGGACAAGGTCCACGCCCGCGTGAAAGAGCAGATTCAGGTTCGAGATCGTCGCCCCGGTGCCGGGGCCGTCGCGCCACTCGCGCGCGTATTGCACGGTGAGGTCGCCGATGAATCGCCGTCTGGCGAGGCCGAGTCGCCCGCCGAGGACCGGCGTGGCGCGACCGAGGTAGCCGCGCTCCTCGCGGTTGCCGAAGCGCTCGATGTCGCCGCCATCGGTGTAGTTGTTCACATCGGATCGGTCGAGGAAATGCACCGCGCCGAAGCCCTCGACGAACCACATTTCCTGAACGCGCCACGGCCCGGCGAACGCCGGCGCGTCGGCGCACAGCCAGATCCCGACGCATGCGGCGGCGACGAAGACGATCCGACGAACGGAGAAAATCACTCGGCTCACGCGGGCAACATAGCACACGCCCCGAGGCCGCGTCACCGGCGGGAGGGTCGGCGTTGACGCCAAAGAGACGGGAGCGGACAATACGTCGGATCGAGGAGGCAATCCCATGCGTCTGCGAGTGATCCTGGAACCATCTGACGAAGGCGGATTCACCGTGCACGTGCCCGCACTTCCGGGGTGCGTGAGCGAGGGCGATACGGAAGACGACGCGATGGCCAATATCCGTGAGGCGATCGAATTGTATCTTGAGGATGTGCCGGCAGAACATTCGCTGACCGGAAAGTCCGTTCTCGTCCGCGAGATCGCGGTGTGAGCAAAGTTCCTTCGCTGTCGTATCCGGTGGTCCTGTCCGCGCTGGGAAGGGCGGGCTTCTCTGTGGTTCGTCAGAAGGGGAGTCACATCCGCCTGGAGAGATTCACTCCGGATGGGGTCATCAAAGTCACCGTTCCGGCGCACCGGCCAATCAAGAGATCTACTCTGCAGCACGTCATCAAGGCATCGGGGCTGACGCTGGAAGAGTTCCTCGATCTGCTCTGAAGGTACCCGATTCGAGCGTTCTCAGCCGCCACGAGATCCACATCACCGATAATCGAGTGCGTTCGTCGCGAGCAGATCGTCGAGCACGGGCTTGGCGCGGTCGGCGGTGGGGCCGAGCGGGTTGGTGAAGATCGCACGCAGTGCCGCGTCGTAGCTGCGCGTCTTCGCCGCTTCGACGGTGAGTTCCTCGTAAGCCTTGGCCCGCTGAATGAGCGCGCGAACGCTCGGCTCCAGCGGTGCGACATGCCGGGGCGTCGCGCCGTCCTTGCCGATGCGCGCCGTGATCTCGACGACGCTCGTCGCGGGAAGGTCGGGGATCGCGCCGCGGTTCTGCGTGTTGACGACCATCTCGTCGCCGGTGTCGTTCGCGATCGCCTCGATCAGTTGCACGGCGATCTTGGAGTAGTACGCGCCGCCGCGCTCGTCGAGCTCGGGCGGCTTGGTTACCTGCTTCGGATCGGCGTATTTGGCGAGTAACTTGTTCTCGATATCGATCACCTCTTCGGCCCGCGTCTTCGGTTTCGCCTGAAGCTGCGCCAGCACGCGCTCGGTGTTGTAGTAGTAGCGGTTGTAATAGAGCGGCACCGCGCCGAGCGCGCGGATGAGTTCCGGCTTGTAGTCCACGTCGGGGATGTTCGCCGGGCCCTGATCGCTCGCCAGGAACTCGAGCACGCGCGCGGTGATGTCCTCGCCCTTGATCGCCACGCGGCGAATCCACCCCAGGTGGTTGAGGCCGACGAACTCCATGTCGATTTCGGATTCGTCCACGCCGAAGAACTTCGCCACGGTCATCTTCATGTCGATCGGCACGTTGCAAAGCCCGATCGCGCGCTTCACCGGCGTGTGGTTCAGGATGCCCTCGGTGACGAGGCCGGACGGGTTCGTGAAGTTGAGCAGCCAAGCGCCCGGCGCGAGGCGGTCCATTTCATCGCAAATGTCGAAGATCACGGGAAGCGTGCGCAGCGCCTTGGCCATGCCGCCGATACCCGTCGTCTCCTGCCCGATCAGGCTGTGGCGCAGGCCGAGCAATTCGTCCTGGTGCCGCGCCTGCTGGTGCCCGACGCGAAACTGCGTGAGCACGAACGACGCCCCGTCGAGCGCTTCGGCGCGCTTTGCCGTCAGGACGACGCGAAACGGAGCGGCCGCGTGAGTGACCATGCGTTTGGCGAATTCGCCGACGATCGCGAGGCGTTCGGGGTCGTTGTCCATCAGCACGACCTCGGCGAGGCCGATCGCCCCCGCGCGACCGATGAGGCCCTCGATGAGCTCGGGTGTGTAGGTGCTTCCGCCGCCGATGATGCCGATTTTCACAGGTCGCCCCCTTGTCCGTTCGCGCCATGTATCTTAGTCGCGGGTCCGGGCGGCGTCCACGCGTTTTGCCGCGCGGCGCTTGCGTACGTGCGGGATATGGTGGCAAATAAACGTCCCTCCTGGGGACGATGGCATGATTGTGGGCAGATTTCCGAATTTGGGTGCGGTGGGGATCGTGGCATTGCTCGGCGCGTTCGTTTGCGCCCTTGCGGCCTGCGAGAAGGAATCGGACTTCAAGGAACCGTGGGGGTTGCCGGCCGAGCCGCAACGCATCTGCCCCACGACCTTCACTTCCGGCGATGACGGAACGTGGTCGCTCGTCAGCGATTCCTGCGGCAGCGGCATCGGCGCGGCGCGCGTGCGCGTTGGGTACGAGTACGACGGCGTGGCGTACTTCACGGGGTCCGACCAGTATCCCGAGTTCAACGAAACTGAAAACGTGGACGGCGGCGTGACATGGAGCCTCGCCGGACACGAGACCGCACCGGACCTCGAAGTGACCTTCACGCACGAGGGCGAACGCGGCGCGCTCACGGTCGCGGTCGCTCTTCGCGCTTCCGATCACGCCGCGCGCGTGACGAGCGTCGAGCCCATGCGCCTCGACGGCGCGAACGGAGTTCGCCTCCCGGGCCTCGCGGGCGGGCTGCACTTCCTGCACAACGGATACGATTCGTGGGCCTACACGGCGGTCGAGCGCCTGTCCGCGGCGGACGGCGACCCCCGACGCGAGGGATCGCTCGCGGTCCCCGCCGCCAACGACCGCGAGTGGTGGGACGTGCGCAAGGGCGTCGGCTGGTGGATGGCCGCGGGCCGGGTGCCCACGTCGAATCTCGGATTCGTCATGGGGGTTCTGTCGGCGAAGGTGCTCAAGACCTATTTCGTTGCCGATGTGCCGGATTCGACGGACGATCGCGTTGCGTTCGATGTGGTGATGGGCACGCCGGGCGACATCCTGCTGATTCCCGCGGGCACGACGCGCGACCTCGATCCGCTTTATCTTCAGCTGACGGGCGACATGCCCGCCGCGCTCGACGACTATGGCCGCGCCGCCGCCGTGGTGACGCCGCCGCTCGAATGGGCGGGCGAGCGACCACGCGGATGGGCGACGTGGTACGACCTGTTCACCGACGTCACGCCGCAGGACGTGCTCGACCACGTCGACTTCCTGTCGCAACCGGAGTATCAGGCGCTCGGTTACAACGTCGTGCAGATCGACGACGGCTACGAGCAGAGCTTCGGCGACTGGGACGAGAACGAGAAATTCGCGTCGATCGGCATGGACGGACTCGCGGAGGCGATTCGCGACGCGGGGCTCGTCGCCGGCATCTGGATCGCGCCGATCGTGGTGAATACGCAAAGCGAGCTCGTCGCCGATCACCCGATGTGGTTTTTGCGCGACGAACACGGCGAACTGCTGCTCTTCTCAGACCCCTTCATCGGCGAGCATGCGATCCTCGACGTGACGCATCCCGACGCCGCCGAGCACCTGCGTTCGGTGATCCGTCGTTTCACGGACGCGGGTTACACGTATCTCAAGCTCGATTTTCTGTTCCCCGCGGCCTACGAGGCGGTGCGCAGCGACCCGAGTGTGACGAGTCTCGAAGCGTATGCCCTCGCATGCGACATCATGCGCCACGCCGCGGGCGACGACGTGTTTCTGCTGGCGTCGGGCGAGCCTCTGCTGCCGTCGGCGGGCAAGTTCCACGCGGCGCGCACGAGCGATGACATCGTGCTCTCGACCTTCGACACCACGAGCTATCGCATGTCGGGCGTGATCGCGCGGTACAACTCGGCACGCTTCTGGACCGAGCACCTGTTCAGTCCCGACGCCGACAACCTGTGCGTGCGGCCGGGCATGAGCGTGGACGAAGCGTTTGCCACGGCGGTGTCGAACCTGCTCGGCGGGCAGAACCTTTTCCTTGGCGACGACCTGCGCGCGCTCGATCCAGAGCGCGAGGCGATGGTGCTGGACGGTGACTTGATCGGCCTCGCGGACGAGCCGGGACCGACGCTGCCGCTCGATTTGTTCGACGAGGCGATGGACGCGCCGAGTTACTTCCTTCCGCAGGATTGGGTCGTACGCAACAGCCGCACGCCCGCCGTGTGGGTGCGAGGCGACGTGATGGCCGTCGTCAACTTTTCATCCGCGTCGCTGGCCCGACGAGTGCTCGCGACGGATCTGGGTTTCGACACGGCCGATCGGGTGCGTCTGACGAATCTGGAAACGGGCGAGACGATCGAGGATCAAAACGCCGTGGGTGTGTCGGTGCCGGGACGGCGCGCGATGCTGTTCCGGTTCGAGCGCGCACCATGACGGCGGGGTCGCGAAGCTGATGGAGAACCTGTCGTCCCGGATTCGCGTGGAAGCCGGCGCGGCGGGCGTGAGCCTGCGCGGCGCGGGAAGCATGTCCGCGGCGATCACGCAGGCGAGTTGCGGATTCGAAATCGCCGGCAAGGGCCGGGCGAAGGCGCCCGTCATCGTCGCGCGATTCCCCGAGGTCTGGGATATCGACGGCGGGATGGAACTGCGCGCGCTGGTTCCGCAGCAATCCGGCGGCGCGATCCGGCTGCGCTGGCGTTTTCGCGAGCGCGGCGGCGGCGTGTCCGTCACGCTCGTGTTGACCAACGATACCGCAACCACCATTCGACTCGCGCGCCTCATCCCATTCTCTTGCGATGCGGCGGGCGGCGGTTCGCTCGAAGTGGGTCAGATCGCCAACTGGTCGTTCTTCCGCATGGGCTGGCAGTCGTGGTCGGCGACGCGCTCGTACCGCATGTTTGAAGCCCCCGCGCGTCCGCGACTGACGTTTCTGCGCGAAATGGAGGAGAACCCGGCGAATCCGACCAGCGGAGAGCCGGGGGAATACGTCTCCGAGCAGATGGCGATGCTGGCAGATGTCACGTCGCACGCTTCCGTGGCCATCGGGTTTCTCGGGGCCAAGGCGGGTTTCGGAGACATCCGGCTGCGCATCGAGCCCGGCGGACCGCGGTTCGCGCAACTGGTTGCGTCGTACCACCGCGACGGCGTCGAGTGCGAACCCGGCGGCGTGGTCGAATCCGAGCCGCTGTGGATCGCGATCTCGCAGACGCCCGATCTCGCCGCGCGGCAATGGGCGCTCGAGTCGGGTACGCATCTCGAAGCGCGCGTGCCGCCGTCGTCGCCGGTGGGCTGGTGCTCCTGGTATCACTACTTCACAAAGATCGACGAAGTCGAAATGGAGCGGAACCTGCGCCTCGTCCGCGACGCGCGCAAGTGGATTCCCTTCACGCTCATGCAGCTCGACGACGGATGGCAGCGCGAGGTCGGCGACTGGCTCGAGGTCAACGACAAGTTCCCGTCGGGCATTGCGCCGCTGATGAAACAGATCGACGACGCCGCGCTGACGCCCGGCCTCTGGATCGCTCCGTTTCTCGCACGCCCCGGTTCCAAGCTCTTCCGCCGGCATCGCGACTGGTTCATCAAGGACACTCGCGGCCGACCGCGCAGCGCGGGGTGGAACCCGATGTGGGGCGGGCGCGTGTACGCCCTCGATCCCACGCATCCCGACGTGCAGGACTGGCTCGTGCGCGTGTTCCGGACCATCCGGCGCGAGTGGGGCGCGAGGTTCATCAAGATCGACTTCTGCTACGCGGCGGCGCTGCCCGGGGTGCGTCACGATCCGCGCTCGACGCGCGCATCGGCGCTGCGCCTCGGTCTCGAGACGATTCGCGAGGCCGTCGGCGACGACACGTTCATCCTCGGATGCGGCTGCCCGCTTCAGACCGCCGTGGGGATCGTCGACGCGATGCGTATCGGCTGCGACGTGACTCCCGCCTGGGCCAATCGGCGGTTGCGCCGCGCGGCCCGCGACGAGAATCTGCTGTCCAGCGAACACGCCCTGCGCAACGTGCTCACGCGTTCGTTCCTGCACGGCGCCTGGTGGGTGAACGACCCCGACTGTCTCATGATCCGCCGCGAAAAAAGCGCACTCACCGACGACGAGGTGCGCGCGATGGCATCGGTGTACGCGATCAGCGGCGGCATGCTGCTCGTCTCCGACGACATGAGCCTGCTCGAACCCGATCGCATCGAACTGGCGTCGGCGGCCGCGGATCTTCGCACGCCCGGTTGCCGTGTGCCCGAACTCATGTCGTCCGCGTTCCCCGAGACTGCGGTGGCGGAGCTGCCCTTCGGGTACCTCATGCTGGTGGCGAACTGGTCGGACGACCCGGTTCACAAGCGCGTCAATCTCGCCGCGTTCATCCCGTCTTTTGCCCTCGCCGCCGCCCGCACCGCCACGGAGGTCTGGTCGCGTCAGACACTCCACATCCGGGGCGGCGAGGTGGATCTCGGCGTGCTCCCGCCGCACGCGGCGCGACTGATCTTTGTCGATCTGCCGATGGCGATCTGACGCACGCCCGGTCCGCAAAGCCTTTTTTTCGTTGACACGCTCCGGGCCGGGTTTATCATCGAATCGTAGAAATTCGCGGCTCGCGGCGCTTTTTTTTGAGGCGCCGGCGACCGCTCGGGAGAGGAAAATGTCGGCGCGAAGCGCGTTGGCGAGGTTCGTGGCCATGGCGGCGCTGGTGACGGCGCTGCTGTACGGATGCGCGAAAACCGGACCGGACGCGGAGTTGAACTCCGCGACGCCGGGGTTGCCGAACTGGGTGCACCGCGACTCCGCCGACTGCGCGGCCTGCCACCCCGGCATCGTCACCGAGTGGCGTCAGTCCATGCACGCGCACTCCACCGCCGACAAAAATCCGCTCTACAAAATGATGGTCGGCCAGGCGATCGAAAAACTTGGCCCGCAGGCCCAGGCGACTTGCGTCCGGTGCCACTACCCCGAATGGAAGGACGCCGCCGTCGCGGCCGAAATCCCCGTCGAGGGCGTGTCGTGCGTGGTCTGCCATCGCATCCACCCCGAGCATCCGAAAAAGTCGCTCGACACCGGCGCGCTCGGTGCGTTCGCCCGCTCGAAGGAGGGCATGACCGGCGCACAGGGGCTGTGCCTCGCCTGCCATTCGGATCTTGCGACGCCCGACGGTCGGCAGATCTGCACCACCGGGACGGAAAACGCCGCGTCGGCGCAGTCGTGCGCCGATTGCCACATGCCTCTCGTCAAGGGACAGCCGGCGCTCGGCAGCAAGAGCACGGTCCACCGGCGACACACGTTCCCGGGCGGTTACTCGCCCGACTTCGTCAAGGGCTCGGCGTCGCTGGCGATCCGTACCGACGACGTGGCGGACGAGCTCACCGTGGTGCTCGAAGTGAAACGCATGTTCAGCGGACACGACCTGCCCACGGGCAACCCGATGCGCCACGTGGTGCTGCGCGTCGAGGCGTACGACGAAAACGAAGAGGTCATCTGGTCGAACATCGCCGACAACCCGCACGAGGACGACCCCGGCGCGGTGTTTCAGCGCACATTCGCGGACGCCGAGGGGCATCGCCCGGTGCCGCCATTCGCCTCGTCCGGTCCGCCGACCGACACGCGGCTGCGCGCGGGGGAAACCCGCGAGTTGCGTTACGCGGTGCCCACCGAAACGCAGGTCGTGCGCGCGTGGCTGGAGTACCGGCTGGGACCCGAGGCGTTGCTCACCGCGGCGGGCATGTCCGAGGAGCGCGCCGCGCCCGAGGTTATCACGAAGACCGAGATCGATCTGGGTGAAGAAGCGGTCGCGGACGAGGACGACACGCCCTAGGCGGCGTCAGGGCACGGATTCGTCGCGCCCGGTCGGAGCACTTCGCGGCTTCCACACCCGGTCGACCGCCATCGCCGCGATCGTCCCGGCGACGATGCCCACGCACCAGCCGCCGAGGACATCGAGCGGGTAGTGCACGCCGACGTACGCGCGGGTGTATCCCACGAACACGGCGAGCGCCGCGAGCGGCCACGCGAAACGCCGCGCGAGCAGGGCGACGGCGGTCGCCGCCGCGGCGAGATTCGCCGCGTGATTGCTGGGAAATCCGAACCCGGACTTCTTGCCGACGAGCAGGCGCACGCCATCGAGCGCGATGGATGGGCGCGGACGTTCGATCCATGGTTTGAGGATCTGAGCCGCGAACAGATCGGCCAGCGCCACGGCGGCGAGCGCCGCGAACACCGCGCGCCGTCCGTCCGCGCCGCCCTTTCGCCAGATCCACGCCGCCAGCGCGACGGCGGGCGCGACGGCAACCCACGACGGCTGGAACGCGGGAGCGATCCAGTCCATGACGGCGCAGGTCCAGCGGCCGTTCACCAGTCGAAAGAGCGAGAGATCCCAGGCGGGGGTGTGCGTCATCGGCTAAACCCGGGGCGAGGCCAGCGTCTCGCCGCGCGCGAAAAAAAAGCCCCTGCCGAAGCAGGGGCTTTTCCGATTTGCGCTCGAACTACTTGTTGAGCTTCTTGTCGGCCTTGCCCTTCTCGAGCTTGATGGTCTTCTTCTCGAGCTTCTTGTCCTCGGCGCCTTCCTTGATCTCCGGCTGGATTTCCTTCTTCTCCGGAGTCGGCGTCGGCTCGGGGGTCGCCTTCTTGGGCGTCGGAGCCGGGGTCGGCGGAGGAGGCGGCTCTTCCTTGGAGCAGGCCAGAATGCCCATGCTCATGGACAGGCAGAACGCCATCGCGGTCAGGATGACCAGAAACTTCTTCATGGAAACCTCCCTTCGGATTCCGTTTGTTCGACGGTCCGTAAAACAATTCCCCGAAAGTCCAAATCCCAAAGTTCGTACGCGAACGACGGTTTTCGAATCCCGGCGCGCGCAGTTGGAAACACGCGGAACGTAGTAGATTTGCCGGGGGGTGTCAATCATTTTCACCGTTTTTGCCTCGCAGGGGCTCAAAGCGACCGCGAATAACGCCCTGAATTCGGCGCTTTGCCGAAAACGCCGACCGCATTAGACTCGTTGCGCGCCGCGGGCACGCGGCGTTTTTCGGAGACGCACATGCCGATGAAATCCTGGGGCGGGCTTTGGGCGATCGCGGCGCTGGCGATGCTGTTCGCGGGCTGCGGTGACGATGACGACGATTCGTCCGGCGACGATGACGCGAACGACGACGATTCCGTCGATGACGATTCGAGCGACGACGACGCGGGCGACGACGACACGTGGCCGCCGCTTCCCGATGACGACGCGGACGACGACGCCGACATTCCGCCCAGCCTCGCGTCTCGCCCGGAATTGCTCGAATGGTCCGCGTGGTTCGAGGATGTCGATCACGCGAACGAGCCGCGCCCGCGCATGATCGGCGGATTCGGCATCGGCAACGGCCGTTGTTTCACCATGACCGCGGGCAAGCTGCCGCTCACCGCGTGGTTCAACACGCTCGGCCCCGACTATCAAAAAAATCTGCGTTTCTTTTCCGAGAAAACGCTCGACCTGTACCGTTTCGGTGAGCGCTTGGCGTGGGACCGCGAGCGCGCCTATCGCATTCGCGGCACGGGCGTCACCGTGATTCGCCAGGACGCGGGCGACATCAGCCTGTGGACGATCGACTTCGCGCCCGAGGGCGATGACGTGGACGGCACGGCCGCGACGAGCGCGCTCGGCCGCATCGTCGTCGCGCACAACCGCGGCGACGCGCCCGCGGACGGCCTGTCGGTCGCGCTCGGCACTGTGTGGGGCCACGTGAACGAGGGTCTGATCACCGAGACCATTCACGAGGACGGCAAAAATCTGGCCTATGGATTTTGGAACGCGGAAAAAGGCGCGGGTGTTTCGGTCGAACTCGAAACGCTCGCGCCGGGCGGCGAGGCCGTCACGCCCGTGCTGATGGCATTCGCGCGGTCGGGCACGGGCGACACCGACGACGCGCGCGAGGTTTTCGCCGACGTCGCCGCGCTCGATCCGTGGGACGTGCTCGCCGCGACGGTCGATCGCTGGAAGAATTACGAGGCCGAGGGCGCGCGGGTGAGCGCGTCCGACGAGCGGCTCACCGATTTGTTCGAGGGCATGACCGTCAACCTGCGCAATCAGCAGACCTTCGAGGGCGCGATCACGCAGATGAGCGAGTACTCGTTCGCGTGGCTGCGCGACATCATGGGTCCCGCCGTGTTTTTGCCGCTCATGGGCCGCGCGCCGCAGTTCCGCGACATGCTCGATTATTACTGGCTCGCCACGCTGGTGAACGGCAATTTTGCGAACGCGATGAAGGTCGATCACGACATCAGCAATCCTCCCGCCGAGCCCGATTGGGCGTCGATGGGCACGCTGACCGGAAAGATCGGCGCGGAAAGCCCCAGCTATCACATCCTGCATTACCGCGCGGATCTCGACGCCACGGGCGACTGGTCGCGCATCGAGGAGCGCTACGGCATGCTGCGCCACGCGCTTATCCATCAGGATTTCCGCGAGGGTTGCCTGTTGCCGTTTTCGGGCGACGAGACGTTTCGCCCCGCGATGGCCGTGGCTTACGGCGACGGGCTGTCGGGTAATTACGAGGACACGCACCTCTCGGCCAATTCGTCGTTTTTGTTCGTCGCGGCGGCCGAGTTCATGGTCCAGGTGGCGGATCACATGGGCGAGGCGGGGCACGCCGCCGGGTATCAGGCGCTCGCCGATGCGGTGCGGGACTGCGCCGAGGATTATTACTGGCTCGACGCGCGCGGATTTTATTCGCCGATGATCGACAAGATCACGCTCGAACCGCTCGACGCACCGTTCGAGGATGTGAACGCCACGCCGCTGTGGATCGGGTTCCAGCACGACGACGACGTGCACGGCAAGGACAACCTGATCAACGCGTTCGAGGCGCTCGACGAAAAGGACGGCGTGTTCCACTCGCCGGTGAGCCCGACGTGGATCGCCCTGACGCGGCTCGCGGGCGTGGAAGAGGGCGCGATGACCGGCATGGCGCAGGGATACCAGCTCGAAGCCCTCGCGCGCATCGATCATCCGTGGGCCGCGGACTCTTTCGCGAACTACACGAACATGTACCACCCGACCGGTAACACCAGCGAGGGCATCATCGTCGACGACTGGGGGCGCTTCGCGTACCTGTACGAGCCCTTCGGCTATCTCGTCGATCTCACCGCGCGCTACCGATCGTGGGAGGGCCCGATCAACGCGGCCGCGATGCTGCGCTACCTGTTCGGCCTGGACCTCGACGCGCGAAACGAGCGCATCGCGATCGCGCCGCACCTGCCGGGCGGTTGGGATTTCGCGCGCATCGACGGCGCGACGGTGGGCGACGCGCATTTCGATCTCGTGGTCGAACGCGCGGACGACGGCTACCGCGTCACGATCTCACCCGACTCCGATCTGACCGTGAACGCGAAGCTCGCGATCGACGGCGACGCGGGCGTCGTGACCGTCAACGGCGTCGAAACCGCCGCGACCACCGAAACCGAATGGGGACGTTTCCGCGCGCGGCTCACGGGCCTTTCGGCGGACGCGGGCGAGGATCTGGTTCTGGAGATCCAGCCGGAATGAGGGTGCGCTTGTCCATTCGAGCGCCCGAAGTATCATCCTGAGCGTCCTTGCCGCTGTCATCCTGAGCGTAGCGAAGGATCTTGCTCCTGTTCACGCCAGACCCTTCGCTTCGCTCAGGGTGATATAACCCAATAACCAAGGCGCTTCCTTGAACGATCCGCCGGGCCGTGCTTGAATCCCGCGCCTTGCGACCGAACGGCATTTTGGGGGATTTCGCATGCCGCACAAATTCAGCATCCCGACCAAGCCCGGCGACGAGGGGCTGACGAGCCTGTACTCGGGCGAGCGCGTCTACAAGAACTCCGAGCGCCCGACCGTGTACGGCGAGGTGGACATGCTCGAGGCGATGCTCGGCCTTGCCCGCGCCCACGCGCA